>NZ_JRAP01000007.1:0-225693 GCF_000768895.1 Porphyromonas sp. COT-108 OH2963
AAGTGGCGGCTACCTACTCTCCCATTTGCATAGTACCATCGGCGTGATCGGGCTTAACTGCTCTGTTCGGAATGGTTAGAGGTGGATCCCCGATGCTATAGCCACCTTTATTGGCTTCGCAAATCCATCGGTTTCTTTGTTTCCCTTGTCTCGTTCGTTTCCCGCTCCGACTTCTTCGCTATCTCTTTTGCATGTCAGAAGTATATCCTCCAACACTTCTTCCACGCTGTATGTCTAACATATACGGAGAAAAGAACATAGTTCTAAAACTACAATACCCTTTGCCTGAGAAAATTCTCTAAATATAAGCGTTCGGGAGATTAGTACCACTCGGCTGAATACATTACTGCACTTGCACCTGTGGCCTATCTACGTCATCGTCTGTAACGTCCCTGATAACGGATATCTAATCTTGAGGTCGACTTCGTGCTTAGATGCTTTCAGCACTTATTCTTCCCGTACGTGGATACTCAGCTATGCACCTGGCGATACAACTGATGAACCAGTGGTACGTCCAACACGGTCCTCTCGTACTAGTGTCAGATCCTCGCAAATATCCTGCGCCCACAACAGATAGAGACCGAACTGTCTCACGACGTTCTGAACCCAGCTCGCGTGCCACTTTAATGGGCGAACAGCCCAACCCTTGGGACCTTCTCCAGCCCCAGGATGTGACGAGCCGACATCGAGGTGCCAAACCGCTCCGTCGATATGAGCTCTTGGGAGCGATCAGCCTGTTATCCCCGGAGTACCTTTTATCCTTTGAGCGATGGCCCTTCCACGCGGAACCACCGGATCACTATGCTCAAGTTTCCTTCCTGTGCGACTTGTTTGTCTCCCAGTCAAGCACCCTTATGCCATTACACTCACGGGCCGGTTACCAATCGGCCTGAGGGTACCTTTAGAAGCCTCCGTTACGCTTTTGGAGGCGACCACCCCAGTCAAACTACCCACCATACAGTGTCCTCTAATTCAAAAGAGTTAGTATCCAAATAACAAAAGGGCCGTATTTCAACAGCGACTCCATGAATACTGGCGTACCCATTTCTCAGTCTCCGGCCTATCCTACACATTCATTACCCAAATACAATGTAAAGCTATAGTAAAGGTTCACGGGGTCTTTTCGTCCCGTTGCGGGTAATCGGCATCTTCACCGATACTACAATTTCACCGAGTTCGCGATTGAGACAGTGCCCAGATCGTTACACCATTCGTGCAGGTCGGAACTTACCCGACAAGGAATTTCGCTACCTTAGGACCGTTATAGTTACGGCCGCCGTTTACTGGGGCTTCAATTCAATGCGTCTCTTGCGATGACATCTCCTCTTAACCTTCCAGCACCGGGCAGGTGTCAGACTATATACTTCAAATTTCTTTTTCGCATAGCCTTGTGTTTTTGTTAAACAGTCGCCTGGGCCTATTCTCTGCGACCGGTATGTCCCCATACCGGCGTCCTTTTTCCCGAAGTTACAGGACCAATTTGCCTAGTTCCTTAACCGCGAATCGCTCGAGCGCCTTAGTATACTCAACCCAACCACCTGTGTCGGTTTACGGTACGGGTGATACATCCTTTATAACGCTTAGAGGGTTTTCTTGGGAGCTTGATTACATCCATATTGGGGCGCCCCGAAGGGCTTCCCATTCTTTCCGGCTTCAACTCTCGAGGCGGATTTGCCTACCCCGATCTGCGTCTTTGCCGTTCAACCCGGTTTTCCGTCTCCGGGCAGGACTGTCACTTCTCCGTCACCTCATCACTGGAATATATCAGTACGGGAATATTAACCCGTTCGTCCATCGAGTGCCCCTTGTCCGGGTTCCTCTTAGGCCCCGACTAACCCTGATCCGATTAGCGTTGATCAGGAAACCTTAGTCTTTCGGCGAGGGGGTTTCTCGCCCCCTTTATCGTTACTTATACCTACATTTGCTCTTCCGGAATGTCCAACCGAAGTTGTCCCTCGATCTTCTGCCACGCCGGAATGCTCCCCTACCGATCACTACTGATCCCACGGCTTCGGTAAACTGCTTATGCCCGAGTATTATCCATGCCACGATCCTCGACTAGTGAGCTGTTACGCACTCTTTAAATGAATGGCTGCTTCCAAGCCAACATCCTAGCTGTCTTCGCATCATGACCGCGTTTGTTTCAACTTAGCAGTTATTTCGGGACCTTAGCCGATGGTCCGGATTCTTCTCCTCTCGGACATGGACCTTAGCACCCATGCCCTCACTCCTTGGTAAGCCTGTAAGCATTCGGAGTTTGTCTGGACTTGATAGGCGGCGAAGCCCTCGCATCCAATCAGTCGCTCTACCTCTTACAGCTCCGCCCAAAGGCTGCACCTAAATGCATTTCGGGGAGTACGAGCTATCTCCAAGTTTGATTAGCCTTTCACCCCTACCCTCAGCTCATCCGAAGACTTTTCAACGTCAACCGGTTCGGCCCTCTATGTGGTGTTACCCAAACTTCAGCCTGGCCAAGGGTAGATCACTTGGTTTCGCGTCTACTTCACGCAACTGTACGCCATTTAAAACTCGCTTTCGCTACGGATACAACTCTTATAAGTCTTATCCTCGCTGCGTAAAGTAACTCGTAGGTTCATTATGCAAAAGGCACGCCGTCACACCACGAAAGTGCTCCGACCGCTTGTAGGCAAACGGGTTCAGGATCTATTTCACTCCTCTGTTCGAGGTTCTTTTCACCTTTCCTTCACAGTACTTGTTCACTATCGGTCTCTAAGGAGTATTTAGCCTTGGGAGATGGGCCTCCCGGATTCACACAGGATTTCTCGTGTCCCGCGCTACTCAGGTCTCTCGTCACTCCAACTTCAAAGTTTCGTATAAGGGGCTGTCACCCGCTTTGGCGATCCTTTCCAGAATCTTCTACTACCTGTCTGTTGTAAAGCTTTATTCGAGATCCTACAACCCCGACACTGCCAAAACAGCATCGGTTTGGGCTCCTCCCCGTTCGCTCGCCACTACTGAGGGAATCACTTTTGTTTTCTTCTCCTATGGGTAATGAGATGTTTTGACATGCTGTCGCATGCCGGGTTGCCCCATTCGGATATCTGTGGATCTTTTCGTATTTGCCGATCCCCACAGCTTTTCGCAGCTTATCACGTCCTTCGTCGCCTCTTAGAGCCAAGGCATCCACCGTCTGCCCTTCTTTTGCTTATATTTTTTTTGCTCTCGCATATCATACCGTTAACGGCATGATACGGTTATTGTAGTTTTATACCATCCCGTATTTCCATACAGGACAATGCTACTATATTCTTCTCTTCCGATATGTCTATGATCTCGTATTCCTCACAGGAGATCCGCTCTCCCGTTTCGTGGGTGCAAAGTTAGAAAGAGTTTTTCATTCTACCAAACTTTACTAACAAAAGATAGACAAACATATCAAACAGCACTCTCAAAACAGCACTTAATCCGCTTGTTATCAAGACTGAAGAGAATCAAACATTTTATCGAAAACCGCTATTTCTACTCTCCAACAGCTCTCGCCTATATATATAAATAATGTATCCCCCTCTTCGGACACATTTCTCTCCAACCCTGAAGGTCATTTTTATATATTCCATACCGATGCCTCTACCCGGTTTTTACTGCTCTCTATTTTGATCGGAGGGGGCGTTTTCGGAGGGGTGCCGGATTTGTTAAATCAACCCGTTTTATTAACACAATTTTCGATACAGGTTCACCCAAAACGCTAAACGAGCATATTCTTTCGGCTTAACGTGTTTAATTTTTCAGTAAACACGTTTACCGATTTCATTAAACACGTTTACCGGATTCAATTAAAGTGTTTAGCCAAAATCATTAAAACGCTACATATCAGTATTTTATCTGTTTTCACCTCAAAAAGCACCCGAAAAGCCGATTTTCTCTATTAGATTTTCTTCACAGATCGCCCTGTTAAAATTCACACCTATTAACGCGAAAACAGCCCATGAAATGCTCTAAGAAATTTTTTTCTCCGAAGATGAGATTTTGCCATATCGCTTTCATTCAAAAGATCTTATCTTAAAACGACTTGACAAATTCGCCTCCTCCAAGCCGAAAATCGCCCCTTCTCCCCTCCATTTTCCGCATGACGTTTTTATATAAAAAGACCGATGCGCTCCTCCAAAAGCACATCGGTCTTCTTCCTTGTTCTTAAAATAATTCTGCCGAACTAAACCAGCTGTTTCGAGTCTTGGATAAACTTTGCCAAGCCGGTGTGTAAAAACGACAGGCAAGACATTTATTCCGAGCAAAATGGATTTTAGTATCTTTACAAACTAAACAAAAAGAGACTTTCTATCATGAATCAAAAGCAACAGAGGCAAGAGATATGGAAAACTTCTTTTGGCTATATGATACCGACATTCGATGGCGATACCATTATTTCTCTTTCTGTTTCGGAGTATGTTCCCATTCGGATTAGAGAAAGAGTTATTTCTAAATCCGACTCTTTCATTCTGTCTTTAATTCATGAGTCTCCCATTCCAAAGACGGCGAATTTACCCGGGACACCGTTCATGCATAAGGTTTGGAGCGCTCTTTTGGAGATACCATTGGGAGAGACCCGCAGCTACAGCGATATAGCTGAACGTGCAGGACATCCGAAAGCTGTACGAGCAACCGGGACTGCCATAGGGCGCAATCCGATAGCTTTTCTCATACCATGCCATAGAGTCCTGGCTAAAGATGGTTCGATAGGAGGTTTTGCTTGGGGAGTCGGGATAAAAAGAAAAATTCTAAAGTGGGAAAAAGAAATGAGTAAACAGATCGAAAAATGAGCATATCCATATATCAATTACTTCCAAGAATTTGGGGCAATACATCTCAAGACAGAGAACCGAACGGAGATATCCGGACTAACGGATGCGGAAAATTCAATGATATTTCTGCCATTGACCTACAATCCATAAAAAAGCTCGGCATCACGCATATTTGGTACACCGGCATTTTGGAACATGCAACCCAAACATCTTACGCCGAATTCGGCATAGCAGAAGACAATCCGTGCATCGTAAAGGGAAAAGCAGGCTCTCCCTATGCCGTAAAAGACTATTATGATGTAGATCCCGACCTTGCAGAAAAAGTTCCTCAACGTATGCAAGAGTTTGAGTCTTTGGTATCCCGGACGCATGATGCCGGACTTAAAGTGATAATAGATTTTGTACCAAATCATGTCGCAAGGCAATATGTATCGGATGCGAAGCCGGAAAATTGTTCCGATTTTGGAGAAAAAGATGATACCGACTTAGCTTTCTCTCCTCAAAACAACTTTTACTACATTCCGGGGCAGCCACTGTCTTTACAACATATATCGAGAGAAAACGGCTCTTCTTATTCTGAATTTCCGGCGAAGGCAACGGGGAATGACTGTTTTGTAAATGCACCATCTTCCGGAGATTGGTACGAGACAGTAAAGTTGAACTATGGTGTAGACTATGCCAACGGAGGGTGTTCACACTTCTCTCCAATCCCGGACACATGGAACAAGATGCTGAAAATCCTTCTTTTCTGGAGCAGTAAAGGGGTAGATGGTTTCAGGTGCGATATGGCAGAAATGGTACCTTTAGAGTTCTGGAAATGGTGTATAGAAAGAGTAAAATCAAGGTATCCCAATATCATTTTTATCGCAGAAATCTATTCCGAAAACAGGTATGAAGAGTTTATTCAAGAGGGAGGATTCGACTACCTATACGACAAAGTGGGATTATACGACTGTCTTATATCCATCCTCAAAAAAGGGGCAAATACATCTTCAATAAAAGATATTGTTTCTCGTCAGCATATCATCTCTTCTCACCTGCTACGATTTATGGAAAATCATGACGAGCAACGGCTTGCTTCCGCTTTCGTATCAAGCTGTGGGGAAAAGGCTTTTCCAGCAATGGTTGTAAGCACATTGGCAGACAGCTCTGCGGTAATGACCTATTTTGTACAAGAGTTGGGAGAACAAGGCATGGACGCAGAAGGATTTAGCGGACAGGATGGTCGCACCACGATATTCGACTATTGGAGTCTCCCCAAACTTCAGAAATGGAGAGCGAACAGAGATCGCGGAGATTTGAATACAAATAGCACATTGAGGGATAAATATAAAATCCTTCTCAATGCGAAGCTGAATAGAAAGGCTTTCAGTTCTCCTCATTACTATGATTTGAATCATATTTTGTCTCTTTCAGTTCAAGAGAAAAACGAAGTGGCTCTATTCTTGAGATGGGACCAGTCCAATCCCCAAGAGGTAGCCATTGTAGCAGCAAACCTTTCCCATTCTCCTATAAATACAACGTACGAAATACCTAAGGATGCACTGGATATGATGGGGCTTCAAAGCAGGTCAATTTGGAACGCGGAAATGCTGTTTAGCGGCAAGGAAACGACCTACTCCATAGCCGAATCCATATACCTGCCTTTACAATTGCAACCTTATGAGGCAAATATCATTGTAATGTCTCGCATTATGGATTAAAACTAACTATCTTTGTAAGGATATAGAATAGAGTTAATAACAAATAGATGAAATAATAGAAAAACATATGAGCACTCCGGAACATACAGAAGCTCCATTGATGCTATATAATACCCTTATAAGAGATAAAGAACGCTTTGTGCCATCTCACTTTCCACACGTTGGGATGTACGTTTGCGGTCCGACCGTTTATGGCGATGCGCATCTCGGACATGCGAGACCGGCTGTTACTTTCGACCTTCTGTTTCGTTATCTGAAGCATATCGGATATAAGGTGAGATATGTCCGTAATATTACGGATGTGGGTCATTTGGAGCATGATGCCGATGAGGGAGAAGATAAGATAGCGAAAAAGGCAAGACTGGAACAGATAGAGCCCATGGAAGTCGTGCAATACTATCTCACCCAATACCATAGAGTAATGGATGCTTTGAATGTTCTTCCTCCAAGTATAGAGCCATTGGCAAGCGGACATATTATGGAGCAGATAGATCTTACTCAGGAGATCTTGAACAACGGATTTGCTTACGAGAGTGAAGGCTCTATCTATTTCGATGTGGAGAAATATCACAAGACTTATAAATATGGAGTTCTGTCTCGACGTAACATCGAGGATATGATGTCCAATACTCGTGAACTGGATGGGCAAGGAGAGAAGAGACAGAGTATAGACTTCGCTCTCTGGAAAAAGGCTCAACCGGAACACATCATGAGATGGAAAGCTCCATGGAGTATCGGATTCCCCGGATGGCATTGCGAATGTACCGCCATGGGACGCAAATATCTGGGAGAAACGTTCGACATACATGGGGGTGGAATGGACTTGATATTCCCTCACCATGAGTGCGAGATAGCTCAGGCTGTTGCGGCACAGGGTAAACCGATGGTTCGCTACTGGGTACACAACAACATGGTTACCATAAATGGGCAGAAAATGGGCAAAAGCCTTGGCAACTTCATTACTCTTGAGCAGTTTTTTACAGGTTCTCATGAGTTGCTTGAACAGCCATACGATGCAATGACCATTCGTTTCTTCATGTTACAAGCCCATTACAGAAGTACTGTGGACTTTAGCAATGAAGCCCTTCAAGCTTCCTCAAAAGGATTGGAACGCCTGTTAGATGCTTACCTTGCTTTGGATTCTCTTAAAGCAATAAGCAGTAAGAGTGTGGATCTTCCCAGCTACAAGGAGCTTTGTTATGAGGCTCTTAACGATGACTTGAACAGTCCGGTCGTCATTGCTCACCTGTTTGATGCAACAAAGGTAATCAATACAGCAAAAGCAGAACCCGGCAAATCTTTAACCGCAGAGCAGATAGAGTCTCTCAAAGAGCTGTTTGATACTTTCCTCTTTGATATTCTTGGAATGAAGAAGCCGGGAAGTGAGGTTTCAAAGGCACATACGGATGCTTTTGCCGGAGCTATGGAACTTTTGCTCCAAATACGGGCAAAAGCGAAGTCTGAAAAGGACTGGGCAACTTCCGATAAGATACGAGACGAGCTGGCTAAGCTGGGATTTGAGATCAAGGATACTAAAGACGGGGCAGAATGGAAACTCCCCGGAATGTAGCAGATACAGATGAACAATATTACGTCTTCGGAATTTGATATCCGTCGTTCAGCAAGTCCAATGGGAAGAGACGATGCAGACCATGCGTTGAGACCTCTTTCTTTTGAAGGCTTTAAGGGACAGGATAATGTGGTTGAGAATCTGAAGGTCTTTGTCATGGCGGCAAAGATGCGGAATGAAGCTCTCGACCATGTTTTGCTGCACGGGCCTCCCGGATTGGGAAAGACAACACTTTCCCAGATTATCGCCAACGAACTTGGTGTAGGTTTCAAAGTAACATCAGGTCCGGTACTCGATAAACCCGGAGATTTGGCAGGTGTGCTTACCTCCTTGGAGGCTCACGATGTCCTGTTTATTGATGAAATACATCGGCTCTCCCCTATCGTTGAGGAGTATTTATACTCCGCCATGGAAGATTACCGGATAGATATCATGATAGATAAAGGCCCCGGAGCACGGAGTATTCAGATAGACCTTAATCCGTTTACTCTCATTGGAGCTACTACAAGGAGCGGACTTCTAACTGCTCCCCTAAGAGCAAGATTCGGGATAAATATGCACTTGGAGTATTATGATACCAATACTCTTTGTGGTATAGTGGAAAGGAGTGCCAATATCCTTGATGTGCCTTGTGATCATGAAGCTGCAATAGAGATAGCATCCCGTAGCAGATGTACTCCACGTATTGCCAATGCTTTGCTGCGTAGGGTAAGGGATTTTGCTCAAGTTCGTGGGACAGGTGCGATAGATAAAGAGATTGCTCACATTGCTCTTGAAGCACTCAATATAGACAAGCACGGACTTGATCATATAGACCACAAAATACTCACATGTATTATGGATAAGTTTTCCGGTGGTCCTGTGGGACTTACCACGATAGCTACTGCAATAGGCGAAGATCCGGGAACGGTTGAAGAGGTGTACGAGCCTTTTCTCATAAAAGAAGGATTCCTAAAACGGACACCTCGTGGACGAGAAGTTACCAAAATGGCATACGGACATTTTGGTCGTATAGTCTCGCCTAAAGAGATGCCCCTATTTAACGAATTATAGAAAGAAAGATTCTATGAGCAGCCTCGGTATGAAGTCTTTGGTTAAGGATACCGTAATATATGGTATGACCAATATCATCGGGCGTTTTCTTAATTGGTTATTGGCTCCATTCTATATACGCGTCCTCTCCACTACGGCAGAATATGGTATGGTAACCAATTTATACGCATGGATAAGCGTTATCTTGGTTGTTCTTACTTATGGCATGGAAACGGGGCTTTTCCGTTTCATGCAGACTTATCCGAGACAACAGGAAGTCTATGCAACTGCCTTTAAGAGTGTTTTTGGAACGACCATATTCTTCACGATTCTTTCTCTGATCTTTGTTCAAGACATTGCAGGAGTCTTGGGATACGCATCACACACGGATTTTATTGCGATTTTCTGTGTGATAGCAGCGATGGATGCTATCTTATCTATCCCTTTTGCTTATTTGAGACAGCAGCACAGACCTAAGCTTTTTGCTTTCTACAAGCTGGCTTTTATAGCTTTCAATATCTTTTTCAACCTGTTTTTCTTTTTGGCTTGTCCATATCTTTTGGAGCATAATCCGGGTCTTGTAGATTGGTTTTATCGTCCGGAATATGGGGTGGGATACATCTTTGTATCTAATCTTCTCTCCACATCATTGCAAACACTGCTGATGCTTCCTATACTTAGACCTGCAATAAAAGGTTTTAATAAGATACTTTGGAAAGGGATGATACATTACTGCTTCCCTTTAATGCTGTTAGGTTTGGCCGGGAACTTTAATAAAATGGCCGGTCCGATACTGCTTCCCTACATGATAGAGGATAGAGATATTGCCATGACACAGCTCGGGATATACGGAGGGTGTCTTAAGATATGCGTTGTCATGGTGATGTTTATTCAGGCTTTTCGCTTTGCTTACGACCCTTTTGTCTTCTCAAAGATGAAGAAGAAAGACGAGTATGGGGCTTACAGAGTAGCTATGAACTTCTTCGTTCTATTCACTTCTTGTATTTTTCTGGGGGTTACTTTCTATATCGATATATTCAAGCATATCGTTACACCCCAATACTATGAAGGGCTTAGAATTGTTCCTCTTGTTCTTTTAGGTGAACTCTTCTTCGGAGTCTACTACAATCTCTCCATTTGGTATAAGCTTAGCGATAAAACATACTTTGGGGCTATATTCTCTTTTATCGGACTTATCGTAACTGTTGGTATTATAGTCTTGTTTACTCCAATGTATGGATATATGGCTTGTGCTTGGGCATCATTGGCTTGTAATACATTGATGATGATTCTTTCCTATGTGATAGGACGAAAAGTTTACAGGATAGAATATGACGTAAAAAAGCTACTCATTATCGGCTTGGCCTGCACTACTATTTATCTTATAGGGTTCTCTTTTCCAAATGAAGCCAATAGTGTTTTCGTACTATCCGTAAGAACAATTCTCTTATTGGCCTATGCTGCAATAGGTTTAACTCTCGAATATAAACAAGTTCAAAAAGTCTTATAACAGCTATTGACATGAACACTGAAAAGCAATCATTTATCCAATATATACGCTCATATTTTGATATAAAAGGAGAAAGAGAGAATGAATACGAAACCATAGAGTCTCTCAAAAATGATGTAGACTTTAAGGGCACAAAAATGTGGATTCTAATCTGTGCTATTTTCATAGCTTCATTGGGGCTTAACACCAACTCTACCGCTGTGATTATAGGAGCCATGCTTATTTCTCCTTTGATGGGGCCGATAGTCGGTTTAGGATTAGGATTAGGTATTTCCGATTTTGATCTTCTTAGAAGAAGTGTTAGAAACTTCCTCATGGCGACTATTTTTGGGATTCTTACCTCTACGATTTTCTTTTTTATTTCTCCCATTTCTTCTGTTCAAAGCGAACTTCTTGCTAGGACACAACCCAATATCTATGATGTTTTGATAGCTTTTGTGGGAGGTATGGCAGGTCTAATAGCAGGTGCAACAAAGTCAAAAGGGAATGTTATCCCCGGTGTTGCCATTGCGACAGCTCTCATGCCACCACTCTGTACTGCCGGATATGGTATTGGTACAGGCCAGCTGAACTTCTTTTTCGGAGCATTTTATCTCTATATCATAAATACCGTTTTCATCGGTCTTGCCACTTTTTTGGGGGTAAGGATTATGAACTATCCTCGCAAAACATTTGTAGATAAGGCAAGAGAAACACGAGTAAACAGAATGGTTCTAAGCATCGTAATATGTACCATTGTTCCGAGTGTGGTTTTAGGATACCAACTGATTCAGCGAAACTATTATGAAGAGTCTCAAGTGAAGTTTATAAAAAATGAATTTCAGTTTGATGGCACTTATCTTCTAAGCTATGAAACTTCTAAAAAGAAAGATGGGAATGTTCTTTCTGTATCTCTCCTGGGGAATGAGCTTTCGGAACAAACCATTGCAGAACTTCGTGATAAACTGAGCGAGTATGGACTTCGTAATACAACTCTCGTCGTGCGTCAAGGATTTGGTAAAGCTGATATGGCAGGCCTCAAGAGTAGTATCATAGATGACGTAAAGCAAGATAACTCTTCTGTAATAAAATATCAACAACTTAGAATAGACTCTTTAGAATATCAACTTGCTTCTGCAGAGCAGTTGGCTAAAGATATTGATCAAATATCACGAGATCTCCGAACACTTTATCCGGAAGTTACCAGGGCAACATTCGGTAAAATGTATCATATCAGCTTGGACTCCTTAAAAAGATCTCAAATAGTAAGAATAGGTCTCTATACAAATGGCAACAAAATTTCTGATGAGAATAGACAAAGACTAAAAAGCTGGCTCAATGAAAGATTGCCCGGAGCAGAAATAGAGATCTCATCTAAAGAATAACAAACGTAAAAACTATTTTCTAACTACTTAATACTAACTCAGCATGAAAAGAACATTTCTTCTCTTAGCGGCTCTATTCCTTTTAGCTCCTGCTGCAAAAGCAGACAAGGGTATGTGGATTCTGAAAGAGCTGAACAAAGAGAATCAAGACAGAATGCGTCAGCTTGGTTTTACCATGGCATTCAACAAGCTTTACAACGAAAGCGCTCCTGCGCTACACAATTCGGTTGTAATATTCGGTCGTGGATGTACCGGTATTACTGTATCTAATCAGGGGCTAATATTTACAAACCATCACTGTGGGTACTCTTCCATTCAGCAGCTCAGCTCGGTAGAACATGATTATCTTCGGGATGGATTTGTTTCTCATGCCCTAAATCAAGAACTTCCTGTTCCGGGTCTTACAGTCCAGTATCTTAGAGGAACAGAGGATATTACCGACAAGATTTTGAAGGCAGTAGAAGGCATTACTGATGAGATGGATCGTATCAAAGCTATTCAGGCAGAAATTGCAAAGATTGAGAAAGAAGTAGAAAAGGAGCCAAACACTACGGCAAAAGTATATCCTTTCTACAACAACAATAAGTACTATCTCATCTCATACGATGTTTTTAAGGACATTCGTATGGTATTTGCCCCACCTTCTTCTATAGGTAAGTTTGGAGGTGATACAGACAACTGGATGTGGCCTCGCCATACAGGAGACTTCTCTGTCTTCAGAGTATATGCTGATGCCAATAATCGGCCTGCAGCATATAACGCCAACAACAAACCATTCAAGCCAAAAGCATTTGCAAAGATCTCTTTGTCTGGTGTTAACGAAAAAGATTATGCCATGACCATTGGTTTCCCGGGAAGAACCAACAGATATCTCAGCTCTTGGGGAGTAGAAAATCTTATTAAGAATGAAAACACTCCGAGAATAGAAGTTCGTGGTTTGAAGCAGGATGTTTGGAAGAGCTTCATGGAGAAAGAACAAGCTATCCGTATTCAATACTCAGATAAGTATGCACTCAGTTCAAACTATTGGAAAAACTCCATCGGTATGAATAAAGGACTTCGTCGTCTTAATGTCGTATCTGAGAAACAAAAAATAGAAAAAGACTTTGCTCGCTTTGCAGCATCGACTACTGAACGCAAAGCAAAATATGGATTCGTATTGGATAGTCTTCGCATTCCTGTCGAGAAGATGGGTGAATACACTAGAAATCTACAATATATAAGCGAAGCATACAGTGGCTTTGAAGTGGTTAGATTTGCCATCAAACCTGAAGCTGCTCGCAAGGCTAATCTTGATGCTATGTATAAAGACTTCTCTCCAAAAGTGGCGAAAGCAACACTGCCTGTCATGCTTAGAGTAGTGAAAGAGAATGTTGCTCCAGAATATCTGCCAAGTATCTACAAAACCATAGACACAGACTTTGGAGGAGATTTGGATAAATATACAGCATTCGTGTATAACAACTCTGTCTTTGTAAGCAAGGAACGTTTCCAACAAGCACTTGCCAATCCGGAGTTTAATGATGAAGCCTACGAAAAAGATCCGTTAGTAGCTCTTCGTACAAGCTTTATAGATGAGATGCATAAACTTTCTGATATGATGGCACCTTATAGAGGATCTCTTCTTAAAGGGGAAAGACTATTCTTTGCCGGATTGAGAGAAAAGGATCCTAAGAAAGCTCTGCCGTCTGATGCCAACTTTACCATGAGAATGAGCTATGGTAGTGTATCCGGATACAAACCTTATGATGCAGGATGGTACGACTACTACACGACATCAGCAGGGATCTTTGAAAAACAAGACCCTTCCGTATCCGAGTTTAGAGTGCAACCTGAAATCTTGGATCTTCTTTCAAAGAAAGGCTTCGGACGCTATGCAGATAAGAAAGGCAATCTCCGACTATGCTTCTTGTCTGATAATGATATAACCGGTGGTAATTCAGGTAGCCCTGTCTTCAATAAGAATGGAGACCTTATCGGTCTTGCTTTTGACGGCAACTGGGAAGCAATGAGTGGGGATATTGAGTTCGAAGCTAATATGCAACGTACTATATCTGTTGATATCCGCTATGTTATGTGGGTAATAGACATGTGGGGCAAGAGTAAATATCTTGTGGATGAAGTCTCTTTTGTGAAATAAAGCATATAAGATTCGTTATCTAAAGACGTTTGTCATCTCTCGGATGGCAGACGTCTTTTCTTTATAAATGATATTTCTCGGCACTTTGTTAGAAGAATGTAACCAGAATAGTTTTTATTGAAACTATCTACTTTTGTAATACAATCTTAGCAAAGTATTCATCTTTTCTTGGATCTTAATGCGAATAAAATGCCTAAATTTGGTGAGTAACTGAAATAAAACAATCAAAATCTATGAATACAAACACCCAAATCATATTGGCTATTTTCAGTGGAAAGGACAGACCAGGAGTTACAGCAGGATTTACTTCTATTCTGGCAAGCCATGAAGCTACAATTCTCGATATTGGTCAGGCAGATATTCACAGTCATCTCAGTTTAGGGATAATGTTTCTTACCGAAGAGCATCGTTCCGGGGATATACTGAAAGATCTTTTGTTTAAAGCCAATGAGATGAACATCCACGTCAACTTTACTCCCGTGAAGATAGAAGACTACAATCACTGGGTCGGCATGCAAGGCAAAAACCGATATATCATCACTATCCTGGCAAAGAGAATTACAGCAGACATGGTAGCCAAGATTACGGATGCTATCGCGCTGCAAGACATGAATATAGATAATATAAAGCGTCTTACAGGTCGTATCCCTCTTGAAGAGAAGGAACGAGTACCGAAAGCTAGTATAGAAATCTCTGTTCGAGGAACACCTAAAGACCTTGGAGCTCTTCAGAAAGAGTTTATGAATATCTCAGCAAATCTTGGTATAGATGTCTCTTTTCAGCAAGAGAGCATGTTCCGAAGAATGCGCCGCCTAATCTGCTTCGATATGGATTCTACTTTGATAGAGACTGAAGTAATAGACGAACTTGCCGATCGTGCCGGTGTTGGAGAGGAAGTCCGAGCAATTACGGAATCAGCCATGCGTGGTGAGATAGATTTCAACGAAAGTTTTATCAGAAGAGTGGCCTTGTTGAAAGGTCTTGATGTATCTGTAATGGCAGATATCGCAGAAAATCTACCTATCACGGAAGGTGTGGACAGAGTAATGAAAATACTAAAAAAGGTCGGATTTAAGATTGCAATACTCTCCGGAGGATTTACCTACTTCGGCCAGTATCTTGCCAATAAATATCAGATAGATTATGTCTATGCGAACGAACTTGAAATAAAAGATGGTAAGCTCACAGGCAGACATCTTGGAGACATTATTGACGGAAAGAGAAAAGCCGAACTGATGAAGCTTATAGCTCAAGTGGAAAAGGTAGATATCCGACAAACTGTGGCAGTGGGAGATGGTGCTAACGATCTTCCGATGATTGCAACAGCCGGTCTCGGTATTGCATTTCATGCTAAACCAAAAGTAAAAGCGACTGCCAAACAGTCCATCTCTACCGTAGGATTGGATGGCATTCTCTACTTCTTGGGTTATAAAGATTCTATCATTGACGAAGTAGAATTTATGTAAACATTCATAGATAAACAGTACAGATATGGCTCTGAAACACTATGTCCTCTTTGAATTTCAAACCGAAATATCAGAGGAAAAGAAACGACAAATACTGATAGATATTCAGAAAGACTTTCATAATCTACCTGAACAAATAGCGGAATTACAAGATCTTCGGATAGAAGTCAACGTCAATCCGAATGAACAATACGATTTCATCTTAATTGCTACAGTGGCGGACCTTAATGCTCTCTCCATCTATGCAAAACATGAGGCTCATCAAACCTTGGTACAGAAGTATATCAAGCCCTACTGCTCCCTTCGAGCCTGCGTAGATACACAAGAATAAATAGAAAACACAAAAAGAAAACGTTCTCTTGCAAGATATCACAAGAGAACGTTTTTTACACCGTCTTAGGAAGATTTCTCTTTCTTATTCGCCTGCTACACTACTTGCTTTACGAAGAGCCTTATCTGCCTCCCAACCAAGAGCACTTGCGCCAAGTACAGCCGCATCACTCTCTTTAAGCTCTGATGTCAAAAGCTTTGTCTTTCCTTTATATATCTGAAGCATATTAAGTTCCATATGACGCTTTATAGGATCCATAAGCAGGTCGCCCGCTTTGGTAAGACCACCAAATAGAATAATAGCTTCGGGTGAAGAGAATGCCACAAAGTCGGCAAACGCCTCTCCGAGTATTGCTCCGGTAGCTTCAAATATTTCAAGAGAGAGTTTATCCCCCTTCATTGCTGCGTCATACACATCTTTAGAAGTAATATCTTCGATATTGAGCTCTCTTAGCAGAGAGTCATCCTTACGAATCTCAAGATATTCACGAGCAGTTCTCGCTACTCCTGTTGCCGATGTATATGTTTCCAAACATCCCTTCCGTCCACAGCCACAAATACGACCATTACGTCTAATGATAGTGTGTCCCAACTCTCCTGCAAAGCCATCGTGTCCGTACACAAGTGTTCCATTCACAACAATACCACTGCCGACACCTGTACCTAATGTAATCACAATAAAGTTCTTCATACCACGAGCGACACCATAAGTCATCTCTCCGATGGCTGCTGCGTTGGCATCATTGGTTAGGGCTACCGGTATTCCCATCTTTTCAGAGATAATATCTGCAAGCATAATTCTCCCTTTCCACGGAAGATTGGGAGCAAAGTCTATGGAGCCGGTAAAAAAGTTTCCATTAGGAGCTCCTATACCTATACCTTTAATCATATCTTTACCTCCGACTTGGTCTATCAAGAGTTGCATTCCTGCAGTTAGGTCTCGGATATAATCATTGATATCTAAGTGTGTGGCAGTCTTTATGGAGCCATTTAGCACAATATTGCCTCTTGCATCTACTATTCCATAAACGGTGTTGGTGCCACCTATATCAACACCGAGCACGTAAGGCTTTATAACATCTTGTTTAATCATATTCTTTTGTGTGTTAGGTATAGTTATAACTCTTTGTGGATCATTCTGGAATCGGCTTGAGATTTAGGAAGAATTGTCATATCTGCGATATTAACATGATCCGGTGCTGTGAGAATAAACAGAATACACTCTGCAATATCTTCGGCATAAAGTGGATCAAAACCGATGTAAACTTTATCTGCCTTCTCTTTATCTCCATCAAAGCGTACTTGAGAAAACTCTGTATTAACAGCTCCCGGAGCGATGGAAGACACTTTAATATTATAAGCAACCAACTCTTGGCGCATTGCTCTGGTAATAGCCTCCACTCCAAATTTAGTAGCACAATACACCGCGGCACCGGTATAAGCATCTTTCCCGGCAACAGAAGAGAGATTGATTATGTGTCCCGTTCTCTTTTTCTTCATGGCAGAAACGATCGGCTTTGATACGTAAAGAAGCCCCTTTACATTTGTATCTATCATTCTCTCCCAATGATCTATAGAACCTTCATCTACTGTGGAAAGCCCGGCTGCAAGACCTGCATTATTGATCAGGATGTCTATATCTTCCAACTTAAACTCCTTGTTTGAAGAGAGTTTTTCCTCTACATCTTTCTGATTTCGGACATCTAAACTCAACGTAATACATCGAGAAGATGTTTCGGACTCTATTGTCTGCTTTAGCTCTTGCAGACGCTCATCTCTTCTTCCGGCCGCAATGATGGTGCACTCCGGTATTCTTTGAGCCAACAATATGCAGGTAGCTCTTCCGATTCCTGATGTTGCTCCCGTTACAAGTATTGTAGGTTTGTTCATATTTAGATTACAAATAAATTGAGTACTATGGTTGTAAAGATAATAAATTTATGCGTCGGGAGTCAGGCTGTTAGGCATCGTTCCGATTACCTTATTACTTGTTACGACAGCATTGTATTCTTTGAGATAATTCGGTGTCCAGTAGGCAAGATCTACAAAAGAACCGCTATCCCAACACTTAAGCGCAGTAGAAGCCATGTTTGAGGCATGAAGCTTAACGGAGTCTACATAAACTGCTTTTTCTGCAAATAAGTTATTGAACAGTGGTCTGATCTTTTCTGCTCCGTCTCCTCCATAGAAGATCATCGAAGCTTCTTTCACCAATCTTTGAAATCGGTTGATATCCTCCTCTTTGTCCATCACAAAGCTTTGAGGAGTAGCATCCTCTTCTTCCCGATAGAGAGCCGAATAGATTTCCATGCGTCTGGCATCCAGCATGGGAGTTATAGCATAACCGGAGGGTAGTTCCAAACATTTAGAACGAATGTTCTCCTCCAAGATCTTAAGAGAAGAGATCGCAATGAGAGGCACATTCAGGCTGAATGCAAGACCTTTAGCCAAAGAAGCAGATATACGCAATCCGGTATATGACCCCGGACCATCTCCAACAGCAATGGCACTTAATTGCTTGCCCTTAGGGATCAAGGCGATAAGTTCATTTGCAAAAGCGGAGAGATTGGCATTGTGCCCGCCCTCTGCTGCTTCCCTGCTTACCACGACATCTTTTCCGCACAACAAAGCCATCGAACACTCCTTGGCGGCAGATTCTATACATAATATATATGGTATCATCCGTTTTTCTTACTACTCTTCTTAGAAGATTTTTTCTTTGAACCTTCTTCCACCAGTTCCAGACAAGCTTCAAGGGAAAGCTCTTCGGGCTTATATGCCTTCGGTATCTTATAGTTCTTCTTGGCATACTCTATATAGGGGCCGTATCTGCCGTTTAAGATGAGCAACTCTCCTTGAGGAGTATCAAAAGAGGCTATTCTTTTATTCTTCTCGGACTCTATCTTCTGCTCGATGAGAGCCACAGCCTCTTCCATTGTTATGGTGTACAGATCCATGTCTTTCGGGATGGAAACAAACAGCTTATCCCACCGGACATAAGGGCCGAATCTGCCGTTGTTTGCTTGTACTTCTTTCTCGTTCCACTCACCAAGAGTGCGAGGAAGTCTGAACAGCTCCAGTGCTTCTTCCAAAGATATTGTCTCAATAGACAGAGAAGAAGGTATCGAAGTGAATGTCGGCTTTTCCCCTTCAGCCTGAGCATCACCCAGCTGCAACAGAGGGCCAAATCTTCCGATCTTAGCATAGATCGGTCTGCCTGTTTTAGGATCATCTCCTATGTAACGCTCTCCGACTCTGCGTTCTGTCTTCGCTTCCATGACTTCCACCACATTGGGGTGGAATATCGAGTAAAACTGTTCTATGACGCCTATCCACGGCTTCTCTCCTTCGGCGATGGCGTCAAACTCCTGTTCGACATTTGCCGTAAAGTCGTAAGAGAGAATCTTAGGGAAAGCGTCCACAAGGAAGTCGTTCACCACTATTCCTATATCCGTAGGGACAAGCTTGCCCTTATCTGCTCCGTAGGACTCCTGCTTGGTCTTGGCGGATATTTTATTGCCTTTCAGAGTGAGCACACAGTACTCTCTCTCTACACCCGGTATGGTACGCTTATCCACGTACTCTCTCTTTTGGATGGTCTGAATGGTTGGGGCATAGGTACTTGGTCTTCCTATACCCAACTCCTCCAGCTTCTTCACCAGAGCCGCTTCGGAATATCTTGCCGGACGTTGTGTAAACTTCTGGGTTGCTTCCACGGAGGTTGCCGAGAGTGCATCGCCGACACTCATCGCCGGGAGCAGAGCATCTGTCTCTTCCCTATCGGCGGATGTGCCGTTATCGTCATCTGTTCCTGCGAGATATACCTTCAGGAATCCATCGAATCTCACCTGTTCTCCGCGTATATAGAAAAGGTATGGAGACGCTGTCTTCACCGCCACTACGGTACGTTCAAGCTCTGCATCCTTCATCTGCGTGGCCATTGTCCGTTTGCGTATAAGGTCGTAGAGCTTCTTTTCCGCACTTGTTCCGGAGATGGTATCGTGTTCTATGTTTGTAGGTCTGATGGCTTCGTGTGCCTCTTGTGCTCCTTTTGTTTTGGTCGTAAAGTTTCTCTTCTTGACATAGCTCTTGCCATAGAGCTTTTCGATGGTCTCTGCCGTTGTTGCGATGGCAAAAGAAGAGAGATTCACCGAGTCCGTACGCATATAAGTGATATGACCATTCTCGTACAGACTTTGTGCCACGACCATTGTCTGAGTAACGGAAAATCCGAGCAGACGAGAAGCTTCCTGCTGCAATGTGGAGGTCGTAAAGGGGGGAGGCGGTGTCCGTTTGCCCGGTTTCACCTGAATATCGCTCACCACGTAGCTCGATCCGATCAGATCACTCAGCACCGCTTCCGCCTGTTCGGGCTGCGACGGTCTGTGCTCCATTACTGCTTTCACGCTTTGCCCCGATGCGTTTTTCAGCTCTGCCACTATTCGGAATCCGCTCTCCGGCTTGAATGCCTGAATCTCGCGCTCTCTTTCGACAAGGATTCTCACGGCGGCACTCTGCACACGTCCTGCGCTGAGAGCCGGACGCACCTTATGCCACAGGATCGGAGAGAGTTCAAAGCCGACGATTCGGTCCAACACCCGTCTTGCCTGCTGGGCATCCACACGGTCATAATCTATATCTCTTGGCGACTCCAAGGCTTCAAGAATAGCCTTTCGCGTGATTTCGTGGAAAGCGATTCGCTTCGTCTGTTTGTCCTTCAGCCCCAATATCTGATACAGATGCCAGGCGATGGCTTCTCCCTCGCGGTCTTCATCGGAAGCGAGCCAGACCGTTTCTGCCTCCTGCACGGCTTTTTGCAGCTCCTTCACCACTTTGACCTTATCCTCCGACACCTCGTATTGCGGAGCGAACCGATGCTCAATATCTATCCCCAGTCCTTTCTTCTTCAGGTCTCTGACGTGTCCGTAGCTGGACATCACCTTATAATCTTCTCCCAGTATTTTACTTATAGTCTTCGACTTTGCGGGCGACTCCACTATCACCAGGTTTCTTGCCATAGAATTGATCCTTACTTAATATCTGTTTTTCGTCCAAAAAAAAACACAACGAGAGGCTGCGAAAAGCCCTTCGAGTTGGCAAAATTAAACATAATCTACTCACGAGCAAAATCTTCGCCCGCCCTGAGGAATATCAGGCTCGGTCCTTTTCCTCTCCGAAAGATTCGCTTATCGCTCTCCCACTCTCCCAGCTCCTTTCTTGCCGACCGCTTCGACATCCTCGTCATCACCGCATACTGCTGCAGCGAGATGCAGGAATGTCTCTCCAGAAAACCGAGCAACATCTCCAGCCGCTCCTCCTTACCCGCCGTCGGATCCGCATACTTCTGCCCCTTTGTGCGCACCAGCCGGCACCGGTTGTTGGCTCTCCGGAGCAGCTCCTTGTCCGCCCTGAAGTTCAGCCCCGCTATCTCGATGCTCGCCGCATTGGGCATGCTACCGCTTTGTCGCCGAAGCTCTGCGCCCTTCTTCAAGCCGAGCTTTGCCGAAAACGACCCCAATCCGTCTATCTTGACAGAATAACCATCGGCGATCCGCCCCGCGAGAGCATCCGCCACAGAGAGCATCAAACCCTCCACTTCGCCCACCGAAAACGTCGATCTCTTGGCGATCTCCTCCGCCAAATCTCGCAGCGAGTATTGGTGTTCGACCACCATTTTCGGGACCTTTCTCCTTGCTCCCTCTCCCAAAAGTCCGGGATTTTCTCTCATCACATACTTAGCCATAGTAAAGGAGTGATTTGGTACAGATAAAAAAATGAGTGAATATAAATTCTGTTACAACCGACCCAAAGTCAAGAAACAACCGACCCGAAGTCAAGAAACAACCGACCCAAAGTCAAGAAATAACCGACCCGAAGTCAAGAAANACCGACCCGAAGTCAAGAAACAACCGACCCGAAGTCAAGAAACAACCGACCCGAAGTCAAGAAATAACCGACCCAAAGTCAAGAAATAACCGACCTAAAGTTAATAAATAATTTACATAAAATTGATTTGTTACCAACCAATTCTATATTTCTCGCCGTGAAATATTCGTTTCTCGCCGTGAAATATTCGTTTCTCGCCGTGAAATATAGAATTGATCAATAATAACAGAACTATTACTCATTATCTTTCAAACTTTTACTCAATAACTTTCAATTTAATGTTCAGGTGCTTTCAGATTGATGTTCAGGAACTTTCAAGGAAATCCTTAAGAGCTTTCAAGGAAATCCTTAAGAGCTTTCAAGGAAATCCTTAAGAACTTTCAAGGGAATCCTTAGGAACTTTTGCCTGAAACCTTTAGTGCTTTCCTACCAATCCTCTGTTACTCTCCTGCTAATCCTTTACTACTTCCCCGATAATCCTTTACTGCTTTCCCGACAATCTTCTGATACATCCCAAGCAATCCTTTAGATTTTTTTCTGTGCCTACACGCAAGTTTTTTTCGTACGTACGCAAGTTTTCTCCCTCTTATCCACGAAAAAAATTCCATGCACATAGACTTCTCTATGCGCATGGAATTTTCATGGTTGGCGGAAGGTGTTTCGGATGCTTCCGCAAGGATGTTCTGGTAAGTGAAAGCGACGGAGCAATAGGATCCACAGAAGATTGCTCACGCGAATTGGGACTCCTCCCCCCTACTTCGTGGTCATGATGTCGAGCACGACCTTGTCCACCTGCTGCATCGCATCGGCACCGATGAGGGTGAGGTTACGGATGGTTTTGTCCACGTCATTGTCGATGATGCCTTCGGTGGAGGTTACCACTCGCTGCTCTATTGCCATCATCGCAGCCAGCATGGCGGACGATACTCCGGTGGCTACCTTGAGGGCGCATCCGGGCTTGGCTCCGTCGCACATCATACCGGTGATGTTGGCTATCATGTTTTTGATGGCATACCCGATCTGCTCTTTGGTGCCTCCCATGAGGTAGGTGATGCCGCAGGCGGATCCGGTGGCTGCCACGACGCATCCGCAAAGGGCGGAGAGCCTGCCGAGAGACTGCTTGATGTAGATGACCATGAGGCTGCTGAGCATGATGGCTCTCGCCATCTGTTCTTCAGAGGCTCCGATCTCTTTGGCGTAGCTGTAGACGGGGAGCGAGGAGGCTATACCTTGGTTGCCGCTGCCGCTGTTGCTCATGACGGGGATGGGCATGCCACCCATGCGGCCGTCGCAGGCATTCGCGGTCATGGAGAGTACCCGGGTGTAGACGGTGTCGCCCATGAGGTGGTGCGCCAGTGGGGAGGTCAGCATCTTGCCGATGCCGTGCCCGAAGTCGCCCTGTGAGGACTCCTCGGATGCTTTCTTGTTCATCTCGGCGGCTCCTATGATGTAGCGGATCTCTTCGAGGGGCGCTTCCATGGCGTAGCGGTAGACGAGGTCGTAGTCGAGCATGATGTGTCCGTCTGTCTCTTCTTCTCTCCCGCCGGAGGTCTCTTCGGAAGATCGGGAGAGGAGCGTCTCGCCGTTTCTGATGAGTTTTATGATGTTGGTATGGAGATGCTCCACCACGGCGGAAGCTGTTCCGCTCGGCGTGGTGATGACGGTCTCGATGTAGAGCTTGTCCACGGGCTCTTGTTTCAGCCCGATTTTAATGGATATGTTATCAAGGAGCTGCTTGCCTTTTTCGACCAGCTCCGGAGAGATGCCGCCAAGGATGTTGAGCCCCATGGAAGAGTCTCTTATTATGGCTCCGAGCGCAATGGCAATGGGAAGACCTATCATGCCCGTGCCGGGAATGCCCACTCCCATCGCATTCTTGAGGACATTCGTGCTGAGATAAACGTCTATCTGCGTGGGGGCATCGTCCAACAGCTCTGCCGCAGCAGCGGTGGTGAAGGCTACGGCAATGGGTTCCGTACAGCCCGTTGCCGGCACTATCTCACTCTGTATGAGAGCATCTATCTCTTTTCTTGTCTCTGCTTTCATAAATAGTAATAGCTTCGTTTAAGAAAAAATATACCCACCTTCTTCCGAAAAAGAGATGGGTATATCTTTCTGATGGTATATCATATAATGTATAAATACAAGCGCGGTTATCTTGTGTAGTCTGCCCACTTGACATTCTTCATGCTGCCGGTCTTTGCAAACTGTTCGTGGAAGGCAAATGCGGCACTCAGGCACTGAGGTGTGTGTCCCTTTACGCCCAGCTGCAGATACTCGCGCAAAACGGGACGATAGTCCGGATGTACACAGTTTTCGATGATCGCTTCAGCTCTTTCTCTCGGTGCTTTCCCTCTAAGATCGGCAACACCATACTCGGAAATAATGATGTTCACCGAGTGCTCGGAGTGATCCAGGTGAGAAACCATCGGAACGAACGCGCTGATGTCTCCGTCCTTTGCCGTAGATGGTGTGGTAAAGATGGAAAGATATGCGGAACGGGTAAAGTCTCCCGACCCTCCGATACCGTTCATCATCTTTGTGCCCAGAACGTGAGTGGAGTTTACGTTACCGAAAATATCCGCTTCGAGAGCCGTATTGATGGTGATGAGTCCTAAACGACGAACGATTTCGGGATTGTTGGAAATCTCCTGCGGACGAAGAACGATCTTGTCCTTGAAGAAGTCGAGATTGGCATAGATCTCCTGTATCACATCGCGGGAAACGGTAAGAGAACATCCGCTCGCATACGTTACGCGCCCTTTCTTCATAAGGCTGATCACGGAGTCTTGAATCACTTCGGTGTAGACCTCGAAGTTTGGAACATCGGGGTTGTCTCCCAAAGCTCCAAGCACGGCATTGGCTACATTACCCACACCGCTCTGAAGAGGTAGGAAGCCCTTAGGCATACGACCCTCGCGCATCTCTTTCACAAGGAAGTCTGCAACATTCTTTCCGATGGCTCTTGTTACATCGTCAAGGGGAGCAAAGCCTCCTTCGTCATTCGGCTCGGATGTCTTGACCACTGCAACGATCTTTTCCGGATCTACCTTTATGGTGGTCGTTCCTATCCTGTCTCTTACATTATATATAGGTATCTCTTTGCGAACAGGAGGGTCTGCCGGCTCGTAAAGGTCGTGCAAGCCGCGAATCTCTTTCGGGTGTTTGTCGTTGAGCTCCACGATGATCTTGTCTGCCAAACGACAGATGGTAGGAAGGATTCCCACCGCAGAAGTCGGCACGATCTCCCCTTCTTCCGTTACGTCGCAGGCTTCCACAATGGCAACATTGACCTTTCCCAGATAACCATAACGAAGATATTGAGGGAGCATTGAAAGGTGCATATCGACGTAAGATGTGCCGTTACTGTTGAGTAGATTGCGAAGATCCTTATTGCTTTGGTAAGGGGTTCTGAACTTTATCGCATTTGCTCGTGCCAACTCTCCATCCATTCGGTCTCCCGATGACGCTCCGGTAAACATTCCTATGCGGAAAGGACGTCCTTCTTCATGCTCTTTTCTTGCATGGTCCGCTATTGCCTTAGTAACAACCTTAGGACAACCGGCTGCAGTGAATCCGCTAAAACCTACGTTGTCGTTGTCTTTTACCAATACCGCAGCCTCTTCTGCGGTCATGAATTTCAATGCCATAAGCTAATTTAATAATTGATATATGGTTATGTCTATGTATTATTCTTCTACTTTATGAGGCTTTGTCTCTCCTCTCTTAGTCTTTCTGTGGTTTTGTTGAGCTAAAATCTGCGCTTCAACAACTCGGAAAAGATAATGGCGCGTCTCCACTCCTCAATGTTGTCAGGGATATAATCCTCTCTCTCCGATCGGGCTTGAAGACTTTCCGGTCGCTTCTCTTCCTCCGGCTCGAATCTGTATTCTGCTCGAAAACTTTTCCCTTCTGTCTCCGCCTTGAAGTCATACTTTTGCCGGATCGAATGAGATGGAACTACATCCAAAGGGGGTTGCTGAAAGACCTCTTTCGTATTGCCTGCAATATCAAGACTTGGCTTTACACTCTTCTCTTTGAGTCTAAAGATCTCATCAGACAAGCCCTTTACGCTCTTTTGACCGAAGAAATTCCAGTCAAAGACATCGTCCGTTCCAATCTCTTCGTCCTGTGCTTTCTCTTTCTGTTTAGAAACTTGCTTCACGAAGAATCCGATCAGCCCGAAGATTGTAGCCAGCATTATAAAAGCACCCATACCTTATTATCTTATAGGAGTTTATTCGTACATTTGCCCCCAAATGTATGAATTGTTTTATCCCCTCGCAAATAATTCTATTTATTTCCCTACAAAGATAAAGAAAAAAGGGCTCAAACCTCACGGTCTAAGCCCTTCATGTAATTAACCAAAACCTTAACTATGAAAAATCTTATGCGTTTGCGTGCAAAGTTAATAATAATATTTTGATCCAACAAATACTTTGAATATTTTTATTTCGCAAATAGAGATAAGACAAAAAATTTAATTTCATCCCATGATTAATACAAAAAACAAAGGCTATAAAAACTCAAACAACGTAAAATTACTATACATAGAAACCTATGGATGCCAGATGAACATCGCAGACAGTGAGGTTGTGGCATCTATTATGGAGACTGACGGATATGGTTTAACAGAGAACATGGACGAAGCAGATGCCATATTCATCAACACTTGTTCGGTCAGAGAAAATGCCGAAACCAAAGTCTTGAACAAATTGGAGCAGCTACACCACATGAGAAAGAAGTCCGGGAGGAAAGTTGTACTTGGTGTGCTTGGATGTATGGCCGAGCGAGTCAAGGAAGATCTTATCAATAATCATAACGCAGATCTCGTAGTAGGTCCCGATTCTTATATGGATCTCCCGAACCTTGTCGGTGCTGCGGAGAAAGGAGAGAAAGCAATAAACGTAGAGCTTTCCACTCAAGAGACATACAAGGATGTAATCCCTCTGAAAATGAGCGAACTTCACATCAGCGGATTTCTATCCATCATGAGAGGGTGCAACAACTTCTGTACTTACTGCATCGTACCTTATACTCGCGGCAGAGAGCGAAGCAGATCTATCCAAAGCATACTGAATGAGATAGATCACATGAAAGAAAAAGGATATAGAGAAGTTACTCTTTTAGGACAGAATGTCAACTCCTATCTCTATACCACTCCGGAAGGAGAGGAGATCAACTTTGCGAAGTTGTTGGAATTGATAGCACTCCGAGCTCCCAATATGAGAATCCGATTTACTTCTCCTCATCCCAAAGACATGAGCGACGAGACACTGCTTGTCATGAGCAAGTACCATAATATATGTAAGCATATACACCTGCCGGCTCAGAGCGGAAGCAACAAGATCTTGAAGGTAATGAATCGAAACTATACCAGAGAATGGTATCTGGACAGAGTAAGTAAAATAAGATCCATAATGCCGGACTGTGGAATTTCTACAGATATGTTTTGTGGCTTCCATTCGGAGACAGAAGAAGACTTTCAAGAGACTCTCGACCTCATGAGAGAGGTAGGATACGACTCTGCTTTTATGTTCAAATACTCCGAAAGGCCAGGTACTTATGCAGCAAAAAGGCTTCCGGACGATGTTCCGGAAGAGGTGAAGTTGGATCGTCTTCAGAGAATGATCAATCTACAAAACGAACTTTCCGAAAAAAGCAATAAGCAAGACATCGGAAAAGTTTTTGAAGTACTCATAGAGGGATTCTCAAAAAAGTCGAGAGATCAACTCTTCGGACGTACCCAACAAAACAAAGTGGTCGTATTCAATAAAGGCTCCTACCGGATAGGTCAGCTTGCCCAGGTACGCATAACAGAAGCAACATCCGCAACCCTGAAAGGTGAAGCCATAGAAGTTTAACACCAAATAAATTCCGTATGAAACACTCTTACATTCTTTGCTTTATAGTACTCCTACTCGCTTCCTGCTCTGCTCCCAGACAGGTCGCTCCCCCACCAACACCGCAAGGGACAAGAGGTATCAACTCCAAATATGACGCCTACATACAACGCTATGCGCCTTTAGCCTACAAGCATCAGCGTCAATACCGCATTCCGGCGAGCATAACTTTGGCACAAGGACTCTTGGAAAGCGGAGCCGGACAGTCTACATTGGCAAGGAAAGCCAATAATCATTTCGGTATCAAATGCCACAACTCCTGGAGAGGAGCCAAAACATTTCATACGGATGACAGACCCAACGAGTGTTTCAGAGCCTACAACTCTCCGGAAGAGTCCTTTGCAGACCATGCGGAGTTTCTAAAAAGAAAAAGGTATGCTCCCCTATTCCAGCTCGATGTCAGCGACTATAAAGGCTGGGCTAAAGGTCTGCAAAGAGCGGGATATGCCACGGATAAAGCGTATGCCAATAAGCTCATCAAGATTATAGAAGACTATCGGCTGTATCTTGTAGACCAAGGAAATGTGAGCAGATATTACGAATACAACAGACCTCAAAAGGAGATAGAGAGAGTCAATCCATATCTTCCGGAACAGAAGACAAGCAGACCTGTGGTTGAAGAAAAAACGAGAAATGCAAAAGGAGAACGTCAGCCCTATCTCAACGGCAATCTTCTCTACATCATTGCAGAAAGAGGAGACAACCTGGCTTTTATTGCTCAAGAGTATGAGATCTCCGAACAAAAGCTCTCCGCTTACAACGATTTTCCGGCAGGTTATCCGCTTGCTGCCGGAGACATTGTATATCTTCAACCGAAGCTTTCCAGAGCACAGCCTCCACATTTTGAACATATTGTCTCCGTTGGAGAAAGCATCCATACCATTTCGCAAAGATATGGCATCAAGCTAAGCAGCTTGTACAAGCTAAACAAGCTGAACGATGAATACCTGCCGACAGAAGGAGATATTCTGAAGCTGAGATAAGATCAGACAAAAGGCATTAGAGCATTACGAACGTGTAGATACTCTAATGCCTTTATATCATTATCGCAGACAAAGAAATAGTCTATCCTGACATCTCTATACTCTATGGTAGAAGAGTGCAAATAGAGATCCACTGCAGATAAGATGTGGCGCTGCTTACCGGAAGGTATAATTTCTTCAATCCCAAGAGCCGAAGGCAGACTGTTTCTGGACTTCACCTCTATAAAGACAAGCACATCCCCTTCCATTGCGATAATGTCTATCTCATACCGCCCGATCTTAACATTGGTATCGAGGATATTGAACCCTATATCCGTCAAAGTATCTATTGCATACTTCTCTCCGATACTACCATATTGATTGTGCCTTGCCATTATCCGAAGTCTTATTCCGAAAGGCAAATGTAAATATAAAACGTATAAAATATGCAAGACAACTTACTTTCCGATGAGTTTTTTATGCGTGCGGCTCTGCGAGAAGCCACTGTCGCATACGAAGAGAATGAAGTTCCTATTGGAGCAGTGATAGTCTCCAACGGAAAGATCATTGCATCCGAACACAACAGAACGGAGCAGCTATGCGACGTAACGGCACATGCAGAGATTCTTGCCATCACTGCTGCCCAAATGCATTTAGGAGCAAAGTTTCTTACGGATTGTACTCTATACATTACCATAGAGCCTTGCGTCATGTGTGCCGGAGCCATCAAATGGGGCAGACTTGGCAGAGTGGTTTTTGGCGCTCCTGAGGCTAAATTCGGATTTCGTGCCGTTTCAGATAAAATTCTTCACCCCAAAACGGAGCTTACAACAGGCATTCTTGAGGAGGAGTGTGCTGCTCTGATGAAAAGTTTTTTTGCCAAGCGTCGGTAAGCGTATTACTCTCGTGGCTCTTCTGTTGTCCGTTCTCTCTTTTTCGGCAACCGCTTTTCTTTCTCATCTTAACCCATTCATAAAATGTTGTTATCACGCTAAAAAAGGGAGATAAAGCTTAACAATTCTGCAAATCAAGGTTCGGTCTGCAACCATCGCAGCTTGATTGCCGGAAACCAAAGCATGATTTGAGGGATTCGCACCTTGATTTCAGATTCTATAAAGGTTCATGCAAAGAAGTAAACGTGTACAACAAATAAAATAGATATGGCTACGACAAGAAAGATAAGAGTTGGAAAAAATCAAGGGAGGTAAAATTCAGAAAAAGAATTTACCTCCCTTTTTATTTATGATCAAGCTGATCTTTCTATCCTAAAGTTTTACTCTTCTCAAGCGGAGACTATTGGCAACGACAATAATCGAACTCATCGCCATGGCTCCGGCTGACCAGAGAGGAGAGATATAGAGTTTCGGATAGAACACTCCCGCAGCCATCGGAATGGCAACAAGGTTATAGAGAAATGCCCAAGCGAAGTTTTCATATATGATTCTCTTCGTTCTCTTGGAGAGATTGATGAATGTAGATATCGGTGTAAGAGTAGTACCTATGACCGTAAGATCGGAAACCTCTTTGGCAATATCACTTCCGGTGGCCATGGCTATGCTGATATCCGCAACAGCCATAGAGGGAGAGTCGTTGACACCATCGCCAATCATCGCCACCTTTTTACCTTTTCCTTTTAAGGCTCGAAGATATTCCGCCTTGTCCTCCGGTGTTAAACCTCCTTTATATTTATCTATCCCCAGCTTAAGCGCAAGTGCTTTTACAGCTTCTTCTCTGTCTCCGGAAAGAAGATGAGGCGTGATGTTACCGGACTTCAAATCCTGTATAAATGACGTTGCGGTAGATTTCAAACAGTCTTCAATAGCCCATACAGCCGTAAGATAGCCGTTTCGGGAAAGATAGATAAAGGTGGCATTGGGATGCGAAAGCAGAAAACCCGAAAGGACGGACTTCTCCGATGGATTCTTCGTAGGAGCATCGGCATACTCCGCACTGCCGATCTTGTATCTTATTCCTTGTACATCTTCAAACTCAAGTCCCTTGCCGATCTTTTCTTCAAAGCCGGTAAGAGAGACCTCTTTTCTCTCTGTGAGTCCTACGGAGAGCCGTTCTATAATGGCTTCTGCCAATGGATGAGTGCTTCTCCGTTCGGCTTCTATCACCACTCTCTTTATTGCTTCTTTTTCTCCCCACCACAGAGAAGCCACGACCTGAGGGCGTCCCAAGGTAAGCGTGCCTGTCTTATCCAATACCACATCAGTAACTCCGGACATATTTTCCAATGCGACCACGTTTGAGATCAGCAGGTGTTCTTTGGCAGCTCTTCCCACTGCAACCGTAATCGCCGTAGGTGTTGCCAATCCCATTGCACAAGGGCAAGCAATGGCAAGTACCGAAACTGCAAAAAAGAGTCCTAAGGATACAGAGCCGGGGATAGAGGATACACTCCATAGCACAAAGGTGAGTAGAGCCAAAAGAAGAATTACGGGAACAAAGTAAGAAGCAATCTTATCCGCAATGCGTTGAATAGGTGCCTGCATGCCTTGAACCCTTTTAACCGCCTCCAATATCTTGCCGAAAAGAGTCTCTTTCCCTACTACTTCTGCCCGATACTCCAGTAATCCGGATGTGGAAACCGTTGCTGCAAACAGAGCATCACCGGCATCCTTCAGCTTTGGAATGGGTTCGCCCGTTATGGTGCTCTCATCCACTGTGGCAGTCCCTTCCATGACAACACCATCGACAGCCACATATTCTCCTTGTCTAAGACGTAGAATATCTCCTACCACCACTTCGGAAATTGGAACAGAAACAAACTCTCCATCCCTTTTTACAGAAGCCTGTTGCGGCACTCTACCCATAAGCTCTCTATAAGCCACGGTAGTCTGCTGCTTTGCTCTCTCTTCCAATCTTTTTCCAACGAGTACAAAAGCCACAATCATACCCACGGCATCAAAATAGTGCATCGTATCATGAGAGGCCTCTCCCCGTAAGTGAGAAGAGAGTATGATATATATGCTAAAGAAGTATGCCACGGAGATGCTCAGACTTATGAGCGTATCCATATTGGTTGTCTTTAACTTTAGCATCTTTAAGGCCCGTTGATGGTATGGCAATGCGCAGTAGGCAAACGAAACAGATGCAAAAAGAAGTGCTGCTGTATCTTCTACCACTTTTGGAAGAGGATGCCAATGAAAACCATGCATCAGATGAATTCCCATGAGCAGTACTGCCATAACAATGGCGGTAATCATCCTGATCAGAATACTTTTATCTTCAAGAAGCTCTTCTTGAGGCTGACCATCCCATGTTACATCATAACCTGCCTCGTGGAGTACACTCTTTACGGTATCTGCCTGCTCATGTTTGGCAACGGAAATCTCTATGGTTTTATGAAGCAGAGAGATGTTTACCTCCTCTACTCCCTCTATTTCCTGTGCTGTTTTTGTAGCAAAGGCTACACAGCCTGCGCAGTGTAGCCCTTCTATATGACCTTTGTGAATTTTATTTTGTTTCCGACTCATATCAATATCTTTTACAATTCTTCATATTCGGCGTACTCAGCATTTTTTTTGTCCATACCGGCACTTCGAATCACAGAAACAGAGTCTTTCGGCTTCTGTGTCTCTGTGTTCTGCTGCCTTCGTCCTCTTTTTTGAGACTCTCCTGCTTGAGAATATCTGGAGGCTTGCTCTGCAAATCGTTTTGCCAGACGGCTGATAAAAAATCCCTGTATAGATCCGTATTTCTTTTCTATGATATATCTTACAAGGTAGTACAAGCATAGTGCTGTGAATATGCCTAATATTATCTCCATAATCTTTGTCTTACTCGTATATGTGTTTACATAATGCTAACGAAAGAAGAATGTACAAGAATATTGCCAGAGAGAATCCAAGCATACCAAATACAAAAATCAGACCGACAGATATGACAAGTAAGGCATAAATCCAGACACTTCTTTTCTTTAGAGACAGCATTGGTATTTCAGAAACCAAAAGGTAACTAAATAGTACGGCTATACCAATGACCAAATATGGCATATAGCCTAAGTTGAGCCACTGAGAGTTGTCCTTAAAAAACATCACCATACCAATCCAGAACATTGCATTGGCAGGAGTTGGCAAACCCATAAATGTGGAGCTTTGGCGTGGATCGTTATTAAACTTTGCCAGTCTGTATACAGAAGCAACAACAATGACCATAACCGAAAGAGCTGTCCATCCCACATACGGCTCTAAAATCTTGAATAACATAAATGCCGGAGCTATTCCGAAAGAGAGCAGATCAGCAAGAGAGTCGAGATCTTTTCCAATAGGAGAAAAGGCCTTTAGCATCCTGGCAGCGAAGCCATCCAGAAAATCCAATACGGCTGCAATGGCAATGAGTCCGACAGCACAATGGAAAAGCTCTGCACCGGCCATAGCCACAGCCATGGCTCCACACAGAGCATTGCAAAGCGTAAGAAGGTTAGGTATATGTTTCTTCATGGTTTTTCAATTGAATATTAAGACAACTCTGCCAAAAGAGTCTGATTACCTGTGACGACTTGTCCTATTTCTACTTTTACGGTACTGTCCAACGGGACATAAACATCCACACGAGAGCCAAACTTAATAAAGCCCATGTGTTCGTCTATATAGCACTCCTCTCCCTCTTTGGCGTAGGTTATGATTCTCTTGGCTACCGCCCCTGCAATCTGCCGAGCAAGAATCATCCGTCCGCATTCAGTCTCTATCACTACCGTAGAACGCTCATTCTCAACACTGCTCTTAGGGAGATAAGCAGCCATAAATCTACCTTGATGATGACGGACCAATCTGACAAAACCATCGACCGGATACCAGTTGGCATGAACGTTAAATACAGACATAAAAACCGATATCTGAATACAGTTGCACTTCAATACTTCAGGTTCATAAACTTCTTCCACAGCAACAATTTTACCATCAGCAGGCGCTACAATCTTTTTGGCTGTATCCTGACCATATTTTCTCAATGGAGAACGAAAAAAGTTGACCTCCAAGAGAAATAAAATAAGAGCTATGGGAGTAACAATATAGAATGCCAGCTTATTCTCTACAAAGGCATACAGATATGCCACAACAAAGAAAAATAGAACAAACGTGCCTGCAAGAAGTCCAACTCCTTCTCTATGCAGTTTTATTTTTTTATTGCGTCTAAGCTTCATGATGATATATTACGTCTCTTAATTGTGGTACAGCAGGATTTTTCCTACTAAATACAAAGATACATTTTTTGAGAGAATTACGTGGCAGCCGAGATATTTAAGAAAAAAGCAGGTATATCTTTCTTCCTTTTTTATTCCGGTCAGCAGCTTTTTTCAAAACCTACTTCTACAAAAAAGTCATCCCGTAAGAGATGACTTTTCTTCTTTTGGAGAGTAGAGCCTAACGCTTGAACTTTCGGGACACAAGCTGTACCACGTTATAGATCTCTCTGATGTCATTCATCTCTATCTTGATGTCTTCAAACATCGGATTGAGAGATGAGAGTACAAAGTATCCTTTATCTATGTTTTGTTCTTTAATAGATTTAAGTACCAATCCCTCTGAAACAGTTACAAAAAGAAAGTAGGGCCAATGATGCGTGTGCAGCTTCGATAGCCAATATTCCGGTTTGATGCTTCGGCAAAGTAAAATATCTTTATCGAGGATGGAGTTCATAGATCCATCCGTCATAGAGTCGCCCTTGACCTCAAATAAGAGATAATGCCCAAAATACTTCTGATCCGCCAATACAGGTTTATGCTCCAAACTTTCCAAAAAAACTTCGTCTTCATACGAATTGAGTTTTCCGGCATAGGCGTGAATAGGGACAAAAGGGACATACATCTGATGTACATTGTCATAGAAAGTGGCATTGCTCCTCAGGTATTCTCGTTTAGAGTCGTCGATGTTAGGGATAGCATCATTCCACTGAGCGTTATAGATAGGTCCGCTGCCATGCAGCAGCCATAGTCTGCTATAGTATGGATAAGCCTCCAGAAGCTTGTCGCAGGTCTTTTCGTGTGGGATACTCTGCCTTTTTGAGATACGATAAAGCGTTGTTTGAGAAATACCTGAAAGTTTTTGAGCTAATGTTTGATAATTCTCCCCTTCCTGCTTCATAATGTAGGTAAAACGCTCACTACGTGTGGCTCCTTCCTTAGAAGATTTTGCGGTGTAAGGCTGTGGCGTTTGTGCCAAAAGCATCTCTCCCACTCCTTCCATAACCCATGCCTTAGAGAATGTACCCGGAAAAACGCTCAAAAAAGAGTCTATAAACTTTTCACTAAGAAAGCGAGAAGAGTCGTGAAAAGCTGAGCGCACACTTCCCGGAGGCAGAGAAAGCCTGTCTGCCAACTCCTTGAGGCTGGGAACCTTGCCCTCTTCTTTAAGGTATGTAAGGCAGGTCCGCATACGCTCTTTTCGTTGTAGGATATGTTCGGGAATAGAATTAAGCACTTTTTGTTCCACTATTTTTAAAATTTTTTCTCTGCTCTATTGAGCAAGACAAATATAGCTATTTATTCTATAAAGTATTATCAATCAAAGCTATTACATTCTTTTAGGTCTTAATATCTAAACTAATAAGAGTACAAAGTATTACTAATGTAATAAAAATATATCCGTACTATGTATTGCATAATTCATTATGATATTATACCTTTGCATCAAATACCAAACATCATGATACAGATAAAAGATCTACACAAAACCTATCCGGGAGTTCAACCACTACATGTACTTAAAGGTGTCAGCCTTGAAGTGGAAAAAGGAGAGATGGTTGCCATAATGGGCGCGAGCGGTTCAGGCAAAAGTACATTGCTGAATATACTCGGTATCCTGGACACTTACGATGAGGGATATTACAGACTCAATGGAAAACTTATCCAAAACTTATCCGAAAAAGAAGCTGCAGCCATACGAGGGAAAGATGTAGGATTTGTATTTCAGAGTTTTAATCTCATTCCGTTTAAGACTGCTGCGGAAAATGTTGCACTGCCTCTGTTTTATCAAGGAATCGGGCGAAAAGAAAGAATAAAAAGAGCACACGAATACTTGGATAAAGTAGGCTTGCTGGACTGGAGTCATCACAAACCGAATGAAATGTCCGGAGGACAGAAGCAACGTGTAGCTATTGCAAGAGCTTTGATCTCCAAACCATCTGTCATCTTAGCGGATGAGCCGACAGGTGCATTGGATAGCACTACGACCACAGAGGTGATCAACTTACTGAAAGAGATCAATGCTTCGGAAAATATGACCATGATCATTGTAACGCACGAACGAAGCGTGGCAGAAGAAACCCAACGTACCATATATATACGTGACGGGCTTATCATCTAATCTTAAACAATACAAGATATGATCTCTTTCTTTCAAGAGTTATTCCACTCTCTACGGAACAATAAGCTAAGAAGTGCTCTTACCGCATTCTCTATTGCTTGGGGAATCATCATATTGATTCTTCTCTTGGGTTCCGGAAAAGGAGTTGAAAATGGAATTCGCAAAACAGCGGGAGAGTTAGGACAGCTTGAAGCAAATGTCAAAGTCTATCTATGGAGTACGGAAGAGCCTTATGCCGGTTATCAGGCAGGCAGGTCTCTTTCTCTCAAACCGGCACAACTGGATCTCCTGAGAGAGATGAATAAAAATATTTTCTATGCCATAGAACCGGTGCAAGATAACTTTACAAGAATAAGTACAACCTATGGTGTTTGCGATGCGAAGATAACAACCCTTTCAGTTGCAGAGCGTGAAAAGAACTCCGAAACAATAGTAATGGGGCGAACGTTCACTCCTCAAGAAATGAAAGAGGGACAAAAGGTGATTCTTTTATCCGAAAAGGATATTCTTAAAATCTTTGCCAATAAGGACGAGTGTCTAAACAGCTCTGTTCTTATAAATGGTATAATGTTTAAGGTTATCGGAGTAAGACAAGACATAGATGCATACAGCAGAGGAACTCATAAGATCCCTTTTGCTACTTATGCCAATACGTATCCGAACAATGTCCTCTCTTTCTCAACCCTTATGGCTTATCCACATCCCCACATATCATCAGAAAAGTTGGCAGACTACGAGGATGAGTTTCGATCTCAGATTTGTAGGATTGTAAAAGCATCCCCTGACGATTACGGAGCCATGTTTATAGACAATCCGTCTCAAAACGCCAAAACAATACAGAAAGTCTTTTCAGGTATTCAAATGTTGCTTTGGGTTATAGGTATAGGTACGCTGACAATAGGAGTTGTAGGGGTATCAAATATTATGCAGGTAACTGTACAGGAACGCTTCAAAGAGATTGGAATTCGAAAAGCACTCGGAGCAAAACCTTACAATATATTGGCACTTGTCTTGGGAGAGTCTATTATACTCTCTGTCTTTTCGGGGATGATCGGGCTTCTTGCAGGAGTTGGGTTATTAGACCTGATCGGAGATCTTTTTGAGCGAAATGGTTGGGGTAAACAAATCATTCCCAATGACAATAATGATATGTCAATGTACATATTTTCCGACCCTCAAGTGGATCTTCAAATAGCATTCGGAGCACTCATTGTTCTCATTATTGCCGGTATCGTAGCTGGGTATGCTCCTGCAAGAAAAGCGATCAAAATACCTGCTATTGTGGCAATGAGAGATATGAAATAATGGTGTGAGATATAAAGATATACAGTTATGATACACTTTTTAGACAAAGAAAGACAGACCGAAATATGGTACACCATACGCACCAATAAGCGTAGAAGTGTAATGACTTCCATGGGTGTCTTCTTCGGGATGTTCATCTTTACAGTACTGCTAAGCATAGGTATCGGGATGGAGAATGGGATGAACAGACAGATAGAGTCCGTTTCGAGCAACCTCACAGCTTATATGCTCTCCACCACCACTCGCCCCTATCAAGGATATAAAAACAATAGAAGGCTGGAGACAACCTATGATGATTATTTGCAAATCAAAAAACAGAGCAAGACACTAAGCAACGTGGTCTGCTCCATGATCTGGGAAAATCAGAACGGAGGCTGGATGAGTACGATAAACTCTACTCAAAAGAAAGGCAGAGGCTATATGATGGGTGTCTCAACAGGATACTTGGAAGAAAACCGCCCGACATTGATTGCGGGCAGGCTTCTATCGGATAGAGACATAGTGGATAAGAAGAATGTCTGCGTCATTGGAATGAATGTCTTAAAATCTCTCTTCGACTCTCCGGAAGATGCTTTAGGCAAACACATTTTTGTTTCAGGAATGTCTTTCCGGGTGATTGGAGTAACAGGGGAAGCGAACATGCAGGTTTTTGGCCCTAATTCGGCATACTCTGCTTATATTCCCCTTCCATTCGTGGCAAATGATAACCCCGAAGCAAATGTTCTTTTATTGGGAACGCCCAAACAGGATATTTCGGAAGAGGAAGTAAAAGAGGAGCTTTTCTCTTATTTCTCAAGAAAGTACCACATCCATCCGGAAGATAAAGATGTGCTTATCTCTGCCGGGATGAGAATCATCTTTGGTCTCTTCGGCATGATTACGGGAGGCATAAAGATCTTAGTCTGGCTTATAGGGATGGGAACTCTCATTACCGGTATCATCAGTGTTTCCAACATTCTTTTGGTAACGGTAAGAGAAAGACAGAGAGAGATAGGAGTGCGCCGAGCTTTGGGAGCCAAGCCGAGAGATATATTCGAGCAGTTTATCTTGGAATCTGTTTTTATCATCTCTCTTGCAGGCTTTACCGGCTTATTCCTTGGTCTGCTTGTAGCTCTCGGCATCGGAAGTGTGGTAGAAAATATAAACGGTATCAGAGAGTTTATCGTCTCGCCTTACCCTCAGCTTCATATCCTGATCATTTCAATACTTATTGTCTTGGTCTCCGGTATTCTTGCCGGCCTTCTTCCGGTTTACAAAGCCCTTGAGGTGAAAGCCATAGATGCAATAAGAGATGAATAAAACAAATCACATACTATTATAATCCGAATACATTAAACACAAAAACATAAACCATCATGAGCAAGAAAAAAAGAGTATTAAAAGTGATACTGGGCGTTGTGATTGCCTTAGTAGTCATCTCTGTTGTAGGAACCATTATTTCCAAAACCGGGAACAAGACTGTTGCCTACGAAACCCTAAACCCAACCACCAATGACACTGTGGAGCTGAACACGATCCTTACAGGAAGTATCGAGCCACGAGATCTTGTCCTCATCAAACCTCAAATGACCGGTATCGTTGCCGAGCTTTTGAAGCAACCCGGAGAGATGGTACAAGCCGGAGAGCTTGTGGCCCGCATTGCGATGGTCCCCGATATTGCCACCGTACAAAATGCACAGGCAAGAGTCGAAACAGCGCTTATACAGCTGAATCAGGTAAGAGAAGTTTACGAGAGAGACAAATCTCTTTACGAGCAAAAAGTACTTGCCACAGAACGATTCCAAGAGAGCAAAGCCGCTTTTGATCGTGCAACCATCGACTACAACTCTGCCAAAGAGACTCTCGAACTGGTAAGCAAAGGATCCAGTGCATCCACCAAAAGCTCCAACAACACCCTTGTACGCGCCACCGTTTCGGGTCTTATCTTGGAACAACCCGTAAAGGTCGGTCAGAGCGTCATACAGTCCAACAACTTCAACGAAGGTACCACCATCGTAAGCATTGCAGACCTCAAAGATCTTCTCTTCATAGGTAATGTGAACGAAAGCGATGTGGCAAAGATCAAGGTGGGCGCCGATGTTACCATCAGAATAGGAGCAATGCCGAAGAAGACATTCCCTGCGACAGTAGAGTATGTATCTCCCAAAGGTGTGCAGACATCCGGCTCTGTAATGTTTGAAGTAAAAGCTGCTCTGGACAAAACAGACCTGACAGGCATACGTGCCGGTTTCAGCAGCAATGCCGAAATCATTTTGGAAAGGAAAGAAAACGTGATGACCATCCCGGAAAAATGCGTTTACTACGAAGGCGACAAAAGCTTTGTCTACGTCTCCAAAGGGGGTAGCAAAGAAGAAGACTTTGAAAAGAAAGAAGTTCAGCTCGGAATATCGGACGGACTCAAAGTGGAAGTCCTTTCCGGTCTGACCGAAAATGAGATCATAAGAGGCAATAAGAAATAAAGATTTTAAGCACAAGTCATGAAACCGACATACCTTTTCAGAGAGACCAACGCTCCTTTTTCCAAAAAACCTCGCCCCCTTTTCAAGAGCTCTTTATTGCTTTCCTCAAAAAGCTTTAGAGCTTTCTCCAAAAAGCTTTATTGCTTTCTTCAAAAACCTTTAGTGCTTTTTCAAGAAACCTTTAGTGCTTTTTCAAGAAACCTTTATTGCTTTTTTAAGAGACCTTTATACCTGCCATTTTTCTCCCTTATTTTGGCTCTGTTTTTACCCCTGAATCGGGCAGAAGCTCAGGAGAAAAAGCTGTCGGAATGTATCGAATATGCCAAGCAGCACAGCCCTATGTTGATAAACCTTCAAAACAGGATAGATGCCATCGAGATCGAACTGAAAGACTCCAAGATGGCATTCACCCCCAATCTTGGCGGGTCTGTGGGAGAATCCCTCTCCTTCGGACGCTCTCAAGACAAATCGGGAGTGTTCAAAGATGTCAGCTCCGGTAACACGTCATTCTCCATTGGAGCCGGGCTATCGCTGTTTGAAGGTGGAGCCCAATGGTATCACTACAAGAAAAGCAAGCTCGCACACGAGCAGACACCATTCATCATACGAGAAGCAGAAGACAGAGTTGCCCTAAAAATAGTGGAAGGCTACATCAACCTGCTTCTTGCCAAAGAGATCGTACAGGTTGCGGAAGAACGCCTTGCACTGACAATGAAAAACCTGAACGAAACAGAAGCTCGCGTGAAGGCAGGAAAGCTCCCGGAATCCAAGCTGATGGAACTCCAAACCCAAGCAGGATCGGACAAGTTGAGCGTAGCAGAAACCAAAGCCGATGCAGAAAGAGCTAAAGCCAACCTTCTCTTCGACATGGGAGCAGGCAAAGATCCCAACATCGACATCGCGACCACTTCTGCCGAAGAAATCCTCGGACGTCTTCTCCTGAGCGATGCAGAGACAAAAAACTTCAACTGGGTCTCCCCCACCATCGCTCTAGCACAAGGAGAAGTAGACAAAGCCGAATATGACATCAAACGCGCAAAAGCCGCTCTTTGGCCCTCACTCTCCATGAATGCCGGATACAGCAACGGATACTACTTCTCTCTCGATAAGAATCTCAAAGGAGTGAACATCCCGTTTGCAGATCAGATGAAAAGCAACGGACGTACATACATAGGACTGTCTCTAAACATCCCGATATTCTCGAAAGGACAGATCAGAAGCGGTATCAAGCGTGCAACTCTGCAAAAACGGCAGATGGAGAACGACCTGAAGATAAAGCAGGCAGAAGAAGAGCAAAACATATCTCTGGCAAAAATAGACCTGAACAAATCCATCGAACAGCACAAGCAAGCCAAATCCAACGAAGAATATGCCAAAGAGAGTCTTCGCCTTGCAGGATTGGAGTTTGATGCGGGGAGGATTAGCAGCTACGAATGGGAGATCGTCAAGAATAAATATGCCGAAGCAAAAGCCACGCATATCCGAGCTATCTACAACCGCTTGATGCGTACCATCACCCTTAAATACTTCAATACGGGAGTGATAGATCTTTCTCTTGCAGAATAAAAATTAAAAACGTACCTTTGTGCCTGATTTCCTCCGAGTTACGCGTAGCTCACGGGAGGAAGCCGTACAAATCAATTATTCACATTCTTAATTTTCAAAATTAATGGCAACTAAGATTAGATTGCAAAGACACGGTCGCAAGGGTTATCCCTTCTACAGAATCGTGGTGGCAGATAGCAGAGCACCGCGTGACGGTAAATTCATTGAGCGTTTGGGTACTTACAACCCAAATACCAATCCTGCTACAGTGGATTTGAACTTTGAAAGAGCATTGTATTGGCTGAACGTAGGCGCACAACCTACAGACACTACAAGAAACATCCTCTCAAGAGAAGGTGTTCTGCTCATGAAGCACCTCCTTGGAGGTGTTAAGAAAGAGAAGTTTACTCTTGAAGAAGCACAAAGACGTTTTGACGCTTGGAAAGAAGCAAAGGTAAAAGGCTTCCAAGCAGAGCGACAAAAGCTTGTGGAAGCAAAGAACGCTGAAGCAAAGCAACGTCTTGAAGCAGAAAAAGAAGTAAACAAGGCTAAAGCCGAAGCTCTAAGAGAAAAGAAGGCTGCAGAAGAAAAGGCTAAACAAGAAGCAGCAAAAGCTGCTGCTGAAGAAGCCGCAGCTGAAGCAGAAGGCACAGCAGAAGAAGTGGCTGCTGCTGAAGAAGAAGCTCCTGCAGAAGCTTAATCTCAGAGTTTATCTCTCAACACTCGAAGCTATTTAGAGAATAGAAGCTATTCTAAATAAATAGAGCCACAAAGAGGCTGTATCAAATGCAAGTTTGGTGCAGCCTCTTTTTTTTATTCTAAAAAGATTAGGTACTTTCCTCGAAACCTTTAGTGCTTTTCCCCGAAACCTTTAGTGCTTTTCCCCGAAACCTTTAGTGCTTTTCTCCAAAACCTTTAGTGCTTTTCTCCAAAACCTTTAGTGCTTTTTCCTGAAACCTTTAGTGCTTTTTCCAGAAACCTTTAGTGCTTTTTCCAGAAACCTTTAGTGCTTTCGGGAAGAAAAACAAATCATTTTTTCTTGGATCGACACTTTTAATTTTGTATTCTTGTGGAGATTATACTCTTCAAGAAGAACATATCACCTTGAATGCCAATGAAAATATTCGACATATTTAGTAGGACCACTAAAAGAGAATTCCTTCCAATTGCCTTTTATTCAGAATATAAGATAATGGGAAAATCAGCTAACCCTAAGGATTTCCCTAAAGAGTTTTTCGATAACATTATCTTAATGACCAAGCGTCTTCATAAAATGGGCATATATACGGAAGAAGAAATAGTCTGTTTTTCTATTCCCAAGATGCTTGAGATGTTAGAACTAAAAGGAATACTTTCCGGAGTTTCACTATCTACGCTAGACACAGCACAGGTTCTCTTTGGAGAAAACTATGCAGGATGGCGGTATAAAAATGAAGAAGAGAGCCCCTCTTCCCTTTATCTTACACCATTGCAGCTGGCTTTTTATCACAGTAAGAAGCCTGACAATTATTTTCTCTCTTTGACGAAAGAAGGGCTTGACTTAAGACAGAATAAAGTTTCCGTCACCAACAGACATGACGTAGCCAATAACCTCCGTAAGACCAAAGGTATAAAGCTGGGAATAAAAGGTATGGCGGAGCTGAGAGCAGCATATCATCTTTTATTCACTCATCTTAAATATCAGATGCTTCTGAAGATGAATAAGCTCGGTTACCTGTCATTTATGGAGAATATCACGGCTCATTTTTGTCCGACAGAAGATCAAGAGGGGTTCATATCCTATGCGAAGCAATATTTTGCTTTGAACACAGAAAAAAGAGAAGAATATCCTTTGGCGCATGATGCACTCTCTTTTCAAGATTTTTTCTACACGCTTTTGGTGAGACAATCTCTCGGAATAACACTAAGAAAGCATTCGTTTGCCGGTATTATCGAATGGTTGGAGAAAAGAACGAATATGGTTTTTAACACTCAAAAGGTGTGCTCAGACCATTTTGACTTGCTAAACCATGCTTCAGACATTCTTAAGCAGAAAGGGTATTACCTGTGGCTCCTGATCAAAGATAACCTTTTGGAAGAAACCATGATTTTACTTACCCAAGAAAAACATCTCTCTAAAATTGAGACGAACTTAGGTTTTGAATTAGTGCCGTTTAGTGCGGATTTGATAGGTCGTTATGAAGAAGATATTCGTCATGAAAGGAAGGTTCGAGAAGTTGCAAAAGAGTTTTACAATGCTATCGGCGTCTACGATATTGACAATATGATGATGAACATCATAGGAACAAAAGTCTTAGATTGGCAGCTTTTCAAGAACGATCATTTGATGTTTTTCGATAGTGATAATGATATTGGTATCGAATATCTGTTAGATGCACTGCTGTCAAAACACGGATTATCCTATATAGTAGAAGAAAAATCCAATGATGGGTTTACTTTGGATGAAATATTCTTCCAGGATCATGAAGATGTCAATCCGTATGACAGGGTTATTCTCTATGCCGGTCCTATCAGAAAAAAGGGCTACTTGCTGTTTTCTTTAGAGACCGGCTGTGATATGTATCATTTTGGCATCATTGAAAATACACCGGAAGCAAAAAGAAGGCTTATCAACTCCCTGAACAAAGTTATGGGATGTGATGAGTTTGAAAACTATGTCATATTCGATACAGAAGAGAAAAGGCTGTTCATCAATCTTCTTAACGACATAAAGTGGACATTGGGCGACAAAAATCTATTCACGGAGAGAGAGGTAAGAGAGACGTTTTACAAAGAAAATTCCGACGTCATGACTCCCCAACAGGCGGATCAGTATCTATCAAGGATTTCATTAGTAAAACCTGAAATAGCTATATGTGTCGAAGATCCGGACGGTAAAGAAGTTGACATTATAATAAAAGCAGAGAATGGAGTCCATTTTACAAACTCAAACCTGCTGTTACAACTACACCAAAAGATCTTCAACAACAAAGATTTTAGAGACCTTTTCATGGAGAGCAAAACGGTTACTTTTGGGCTAAGGTTAAGTATAAATAGAGAAAAATATTATTTGTATTACGACTGCTCTATATAGTTCATAATGCCGTAAAGGGGAAACAGATAAGAGGCTTTAAGACCTTAATGTACTCACAACACATAAAGAGCCGGCAAGATACTTGAGAGCAAAAACAGATACTTCACCAACTTCCGCTATCTCGATAAGATGCTATACATAAAACCATGGCGATAAGAGAAAAACTGAACATCGTTTTCAAACCCTTCTTAACAGCCCTCTTCGGGCTGATGATCGGCTACTCACTCATACATTGGGTACTGTTTATCAGGCTCGGAATCTTTCAGCTGAATGAGAACATCACAGAAACACTTCTGCCTATTATACTTGCCGGAATAGTAACAAGACTCTTCATCCATAACAAAGTCAAAGCATTGCGCTTACGAGTGCCTTTCATCTATTCCCTCATTGCATGGTTCAGTCTGACAATTCCTACCATAATTGCACAGAAATATATGGTTACAGCTACCGGTAAGCTGACCACACTACCCTCCGTCGAAGAAATTCATGCGCATGAATCTACCAAATACTACAACATCGACTCATATCATATCAATACAAAAGCCAAATACTATCACACCACGTATGACATAAGCGGGAGAAACTCGGAACATTTCAATATGTATCTGTATGTTCTCATGCCCATATACAAAACCTCGACAGATGTTTCTCCTCATACTCCTTCCGCATGGCTGGGTATCTCTTATAGAGATCGTGTTTCCAACAGAATGAGCCATGAAAGAAAGGAAGAGGCATTCAATCAATTCATCAGACAGAACCGGATTCAAGTAGAACAAAAGGATTTTTTCTCATTCCCCTGCTTTGAACGAATTGGTAAAACATCCGAAGATTTCAAGAACTTCCAAAGTCTTCTCAACCGGAATGATCTTGGCATATCTGACGCTGTGATATTGGTGGGCATGAGTGAACCATACGAACATAGAAACGGGGATAACCTGAAACGTCTGCTGACGGCTGTTCTCATCGTAACGCTGTTATGGCTCCTGATGTCCATCATACCCAAAGTAAATGACAAGGAGTTAAAGAGAATCAAAGCCGGGAAACCGGATAAGATGGAACAGATAATATGGAAAGAAAACCTCCTCTCCGCAATACCTCACAAAGGCTTCTTTATTACGCCTATTCTTATCTACATCAACATTGCGGTATTCCTGTTGATGATGTTTTTCGGAGCAGGATTTTTCTCCTTTCAGGCAGATGATCTGATAAATTGGGGTGCTTGCTATGGTCCCATGGTGCGTGATGGACAGTGGTGGCGACTGCTTACAAGTATTTTCCTGCACAGTGGTATAACACACCTGATAGCCAATACAGTCTGTCTTGCCATCATTGGTATAGACATTGAAAATAGAATAACGCGTTCTCAATATCTGTTTATCTATCTGCTTTCGGGGCTTATTGGGAGCATAACAAGTGTACTGTGGCACACTCCTCCGGTCGTGGGTATTGGAGCCTCCGGTGCCATATTCGGCCTGTATGGAGCGTTTATTACCCTGATACTGACCAAAACTTTTTCATCAACTTCTGCAAAATCTCTGTTGATAGAGTCCGCTATCTTCGTTGGTGCAAACCTGTTGGTGGGAATAACTCCCGGTATAGATAATGCGGCGCATATAGGAGGATTATTGGGCGGAGTGGCACTGAGTCTGATCTTATCTCCATTCATTAAAAACCGGAAACAAGGCAGAGAACTTGATCTGTAAACTTTTTAGAACAATGTTTTGGGAGAAGAAAAGTCGATTTAAGGCATTAAGAAAAGAGATTTAATATGGTCAAAAAACAGCATAACCGGAATAAAAAATTAAAAGCAGGCTTGGAATCGTAAGAACCAAGCTTTGATAACCAAAAAGCAAGGCTTGATTGATACCAATCAAGCCTTGTTTCCTAATATATTTCGGCGTTATGCCAACTTATTAACATGTTAGAAAGAACTTCTAAAGCTATTGAGGAGTATTTCTTATCATGTATCTTTCAGCTTCTCTTCTCAATCTCTTTAGCCGATGAGTATGCTTACGCTCCTGCGTAAATAAGATAGAGCGTATAAGCCACATATATAAGGAACAGGACTGCTCCTTGCCAACGCTTGATCTCTCCCGGAAACAAGAACTTTGCAAAAATCCAGACAGCTGCCATAGAAAGGATTTGCATCCAAACATCTATGTTGGTGAAAGAGAGCCCCGACATCGGTTTGATAACAGCCGAAGTACCTAAAACGATAAAGATGTTAAAGATATTGCTTCCAACCACATTCCCTACCGCAATCTCAGGTTTACCTTTCATTGAAGCTACAATAGAAGTAGCCAATTCGGGCAAGGATGTTCCGGCTGCAACCAAAGTAAGTCCGATGACTGCTTCACTCACACCCAAGCTCTTGGCTATGAATGTAGAAGCCTCTACAAACAAATGCCCACCATATATCAGAGCAGCCAGTCCTCCTACGATATATACTATACTTTTCCAAACAGGCATGATTGCAATAGACTCCGCAGAGGGGATATCTTCTTTTATTCCTTCTTTCAGCTTGCTCTTTCTGTACTGCTGGGAGAGCCATACAGTATATATAACAAACGCCAAACCCATGATAAGCAGCAACAACCCTTCTATTCGAGTAACATCCTCGACAGCACCGGGAGCCCAAGGTGCCCAAACTATTAAGGCTAACAACACAGCAGCAAAGAGAGCAAAAGGCATCTCCTTATTACGTGTTGTCTTACCAATAGCTACGGGAGTAATAACAGCTGTTAGCCCCAGTATAACCAGAATATTGAAGATATTACTTCCCATTACATTTCCAAGAGCAATATCGTTACTTCCTTTCAGAGCAGAGATAATACTTACACTCAGCTCCGGAGCCGATGTGCCGAATGCAACAACGGTAAGCCCTATCACCAGATCGGAGATATTAAACCGTTTAGAAACAGCAGAAGCCCCTTCTGTGAGCCCATTTGCCCCGACAACTACAAGAACAATTCCGGCTATCAATAAAAGTATTTGCAGTATCATTAATCTATCTCACCTATTTATTGTAGAAGACTCTTACGATTGTGGCAAAAAGAATTTCCTCCTCTATAACGCTGTTCGAGTACATCTTGGAGCTTTTCGCGTAAAGGCTCTAAATCTATATACTCCAACACATCTGCCATAAAGGCTATGGTCAAAAGCATCTTTGCCTCCCAATAAGGGATACCACGCTGACGCATGTAGAAAACAGCACCATCGTCTATCTGTCCGACAGTCATACCATGAGAACACTTAACATCATCCGCATAGATCTCTAACTGTGGTTTGGAGTACATGGTGGCTTTACCTGAAAGATTCAATCCCCTATTGTTTTGGTAAGCTTGCGTTTTTTGTGCATCCTTTGCCACGTAAATTCTTCCCGTAAAACTACCTACGGCGGTATCATCCATAGTGTACTTGAACAGCTGATCACTATGGCAGTGAGGGACTGAGTGATTGACCCAAACATAGTTGTCCGCTCTCTTGCTGCCATCCAATACGACAAGACCTGCAGCGGTAAAGCTGGAGTGTTCTCCCTCTATGTAACCATAGATATTATTACGTGTCTTGCCATTGGTTAATGTCAGAGGACAAACCTTTGCCGTGGCATTTGCAGCAAGATGGTAGTGCGCATTGGATATACGAATATGATCCTCATGTGTCTCCTCCATATCGTATAGAGTGAAAGAGGCAGAGTTTCCAACATAAACCTCCAACAAGGTATTATTGACAGAAGAAGAGTCCGCAACGGAATGATCACAAATAAGAAGAGAAGCTTTTGCTTTATCTTCTACGATCACCAACACTCTGGAAGAAATCAGTGCATTTTTATATCCACCGCTAAGCATGATGAGCTGAATGGTCTGCTCCAGCTCCACACTCTCAGGAATGTGAACAACAAATACGTCTTTTGCAAACAGAGTATTGAGAGCCGCCAATGTATTGCGCTCCATATCCGCTATCTTTCCGTAGTATTTCTGCAATATATCCGGATGTTTCTCAGCAAATTCGACTATGCTTCCTATAAAAACACCTTTCTTCAGGGCTTCGGTATAGCTTCCATCGGGTGTTGCTCTATCTTCTTGAGGAATGGAGTACACTTCATCATCGTGCATGTAGAAGCGTAGAGGGGCTATCTCTCCCATGCTGCAACGGCAAGAGCAGTATGGGTTTGCTTTATTTTTCAGTGTGGAAAGCTTTATGCCCCAATCTTTTTCTAAAATAGCTTGAACATCGAATCTTTTGTAGTCTTCACTCAAACTCTTGGGAAGACCATGCTGTTCGAGAATATTCAATGCCTCTTCTCTCCTCAAATTCATCACTTCCGGAGAGTTGGAGTTGCATAAATCCTTATATTTCCGATAGAAGTCTATGTATTGCGCGACATATCTATCTTCCATCGGAGTAGTTGTATTACTGATTCTTGTCATGGTATCTTGCATAAATTAAACTGGAACAGTATTACTCAGTCTCCTCACCGGTTCTTAGCCAATCATAACCCTGCTCCTCCAACTTTAGAGCAAGCTCCGGGCCACCGGACATTACAATACGTCCTTTTAACAATACATGCACAAAATCAGGTTTGATATAGTCCAAAAGTCTCTGATAGTGGGTTATCACAAGTGTGGCATTCTCTTTTGTCTTCAGAGCATTCACACCATTTGAAACAATCCGAAGTGCATCAATATCCAATCCGGAGTCTGTTTCGTCCAAGATAGCCAGCTTCGGTTCTAACATTGCCATCTGAAAGATCTCGTTGCGCTTCTTTTCTCCTCCGGAGAAACCTACGTTTACGGGACGATTGGCAAGATTGGAATCCAACTCTACCAATGCTCTCTTTTCTCTCATTAACTTAAGAAATTCTGTCGCCGACAGGGGTTGTTTTTTCTGACTTTTACGAAGTTCATTGAGAGATGCCCTCATAAAATTAACCATGCTCACACCGGGAATTTCTACCGGATACTGGAAACTCAAAAATATTCCCAAATGAGCGCGTTCTTCCGGCTCTAACTCCAATAAGTTTTGTCCTTCAAAGAAAACTTCCCCTTCGGTAACTTCAAAAAGAGGATTCCCTACAAGGACTGAAGAGAGAGTACTTTTTCCAGATCCATTAGGTCCCATTATTGCATGGACTTCCCCGGGATTTATGTTTAGGTTAATACCTTTGAGTATATGTTTTCCCTCCACTGAGGCATGAAGATTTCTAATACTTAACATTGTTTTTGATGTATATTTTGATTGTATATATTACAGAAATAATTGTTACGATACCGATAGTATCATCCGACAGACCCTTCCAAAGAGATGGACAACAACTTTTGGGCTTCAACGGCAAACTCCATCGGTAGTTTGTTCATCACCTCCTTGGCATAGCCATTCACGATCAAAGCTACAGCCTCTTCGGTATTGATACCTCTTTGATTGCAGTAGAAAATCTGATCTTCACTAATCTTAGAGGTAGTTGCTTCATGCTCTATGATAGCTGTATCACTCTGAATATCTGCGTATGGATACGTATGAGCACCACATTTATCACCAAGCAGCAAACTGTCGCATTGGGAATAATTTCTTGAGTTATCCGCATCCGGAGCCACTTTTACAAGTCCCCTGTAACTATTTTGGCTATATCCGGCAGAAATTCCTTTGGAAACAATACGGCTTTTGGTATTCTTGCCCAAGTGAATCATTTTAGTTCCGGTATCTGCCATCTGGTAATTATTGGTAACCGCAACAGAGTAAAACTCTCCCACAGATTCGTCTCCTTTAAGGATACAGCTTGGGTACTTCCATGTTATAGCAGAGCCGGTCTCAACCTGTGTCCATGAAATTTTGGATCTGAACCCTCTGCAAATTCCTCTTTTCGTTACAAAGTTGTATATTCCACCTTTTCCGTTTTTATCTCCCGGATACCAGTTTTGAACAGTAGAGTATTTAACCTCTGCTCTATCTTCGGCTATGATTTCTACAATTGCGGCATGAAGCTGGTTGGTATCTCTTATGGGAGCTGTACATCCCTCCAAATAAGAGACATAAGAGTCTTCATCTGCGACGATAAGAGTTCTTTCAAACTGTCCGGTATTGACAGAATTTATACGGAAATAAGTACTTAGCTCCATCGGACATCTGACTCCTTTCGGGATATAAACAAAAGAGCCGTCACTGAAAACTGCAGAGTTAAGAGCCGCAAAGAAGTTGTCTCTAAAACCTACAACCTTGCCCATATATTTTTTTACAAGATCCGGATACTCCTGAACAGCTTCTGAAAACGAGCAGAATATAATCCCTTTCTCCGCCAAAGTCTCCTTAAAGGTGGTTTTTACGGAAACGCTATCCATAACGGCGTCTACTGCCATTCCTGTAAGAGCTTCTCTTTCGTGCAATGGAATACCTAACTTATCGAAAGCTTCCACTAACTCCGGCAAAATTTCACCGTCTTCCGTAAGGTTGGGATTCTTTGTCTTAGGTGCTGCGTAATAAATAATATCTTGATAGTCTATCGTTGGAACATTCAAATGAGCCCATGTAGGCATCTCCATCTTCGTCCATGCCTCGTAAGCTTTTAGGCGATATTCGAGCAACCAATCCGGTTCGTTCTTTTTCTTTGATATCAGACGGATAATATCCTCATTGAGTCCTTTAGGAATAGTCTCTGTCTCTATATCTGTAACAAAACCATACTTATATTCCGAAGAGGTTACATCGGAAATAATTTTATCTGAGTCTTGTATTTCTTCCATGAAGTCTAAAAGTGTAATAAAGTTTTTGGTGTTTTTATTTATGGTATGTGTTGATGATGTTATGAGGTAAGTCTAAAGACTGAAAACTCACGTATAAGATCATATAATAATGTCTTTTGTTCGGGATTATAGAGATCGGGGAAACCGAATTTTGACCTCCCCATTTCATACAATCCAATAAGAAATGAGAGTATCAAACCTGTAGCGACAATAGAAAACAGGCCACCCAAGAATTTGTTTATAAATCCCAAAGGAGTTGAGTTTACAGTAGAAGATAAAATCTTACTGAGCATTGAGAAAAGAAGCAGAACAATAGAGGATGTTACTATCCAAGCGACAATCCACATAGCTATAAAGGCTCCTCCCTCCGGCTTTATAGGAATAAAGTTTATCAATACCGGTGCTAAACTTATACCTAAAATCATAGCAGCCAATAACCCTAAAACTGAGAAAGCTTGCAGGATGAAACCATCCCGCAAGCCTTTTATAAAAGCAATAATTAGAATTATTAGTAAAGCTATGTCTATACCTTGCATATCCACAAAGCGCTATACTTAATCTTGTTCAAGGAGAGCTATTAGAGTTTTTTCTTTACCTCTACAACCTCATAGGCTTCTATGATATCGCCTACAAGAAGATCATTATAGCCTTCAAGATTCAGACCGCATTCATATCCATATCCGACCTCTTTCACATCATCCTTAAATCTCTTAAGAGATGCAAGCTCTCCGGAATATAGTACGATTCCATCTCGTATCAGACGCACCTTATTATGTCTGTTTATCTTACCATCCTTGACTATACAGCCTGCAATAGTACCCACCTTGCTTATGCGGAATGTTTCTCTTACTTCCAAATTGGCTGTTACATTCTCTTCATATTCAGGTTCAAGCATACCTTCCATAGCTGCTTTCACGTCATCCAGTGCATTATAGATAACAGAGTAAGTACGTATCTCTACTCCTTCACTCTCCGCTAAGCGTTTGGCTGAAGCCGAAGGACGTACTTGGAAACCAATGATAAGACCTTCCGAAGTAGCGGCCAGCATCACGTCGGAATCCGAAATCTGTCCGACAGCCTTATGGATTACTCTGATACGGATAGTATCCGTAGAAAGCTTTTCAATAGATCCGGAAAGAGCCTCGACAGAACCGTCAACATCTCCCTTAACAATAACGTTAAGCTCTTGAACGTTACCATCTTTGATTCTTGCTCCTAAGTCTTGCAGAGTCGGAACTTTATGCATTCTTTCTCTCTGTTCTCTCTGAAGTTGCGTACGTTTAGCCGCAATCTCTCGTGCCTCATGCTCTGATGGCATAACGTTTAGAGCGTCCCCCGCTTGAGCAGCTCCATTAAGTCCTAAAACTTTTACAGGAGTAGAAGGACCTACGTTATCGACATTTTGTCCACGTTCATTGAACAAAGCTTTTACCCTACCGTAGTGCATACCGGAAAGGATATAGTCTCCCACTCTCAAAGTTCCCTCTTGCACAAGAACCTTTGTAGTATAACCGCGACCATGTTCCAATGTAGATTCGATAACGGAGCCGGCAGCTCTCTTATTCGGATTTGCCTTAAGATCCAAAAGTTCTGCCTCCAAGAGAACTTTTTCCAAGAGTTCATCTATCCCGATATTTCCTTTCGCCGAAATATTTTGAGACTGATACTTTCCTCCCCAATCCTCTACAAGGTAGTTTAGATTTGCAAGTTCCTCTTTTATTTTATCCGGATTTGCAGAAGGCTTATCTATTTTATTTATTGCAAAAATAATAGGAACACCTGCCATGGACGCGTGATTTATAGCTTCTATAGTCTGAGGCATAACACCATCATCGGCAGCAACCACAATTATCACAATATCCGTAACCTTGGCTCCCCGTGCACGCATCGCGGTAAAAGCCTCGTGACCCGGAGTATCCAAGAAGGTAATTCTTCTTCCATCGCTTAGCTTTACACTGTATGCACCCACGTGCTGAGTGATACCACCGGCTTCTCCGGCTATAACGTTAGTCTTCCTGATATTATCGAGCAAGGATGTTTTACCATGATCCACGTGCCCCATAACGGTTACAATAGGAGCTCTGGGAACCAAGTCCTCTTCTCTCTCCTCTTCATCCGAGGAGATAGCATCTATTACCTCTGCTTCGACATACTCCGGAGTATATCCATACTCTTCGAGTACGAGATCTATTGTTTCTTTCTCTAATCGTTGATTGATCGAAACAATAATTCCGATATTAAAGCAGAGCATGATAATCTCATTCACCGGAACGTCTATCATCGAAGAAAGGTCGTTGGGAGTAACATACTCCGTCAAGCGTAAGACTTTGCTTTCTGCATTTTCTCTTTCCATCTCATCCGCTTCACGGCGATGAGCTTCTCTTTTATCTTTTCTATACTTAGCAGCAGTAGCACCTTTTCTTTTCTGATTCTGCATTTGTTGCAGCGTCTCTTTGATCTGCTTTTGTATCTCTTCTTGAGAAACTTCAGCCTTAGCTACTACGGCTGCACGCTTAGCCTTCCGGCCAAGTTTACCATTATTATTGGAAGATGATTGGTCTGGTCGTCCTTTCTGACTTTGACTACCATTATTGGCAGAAGCATTTTTCTTCTGATTGCCCTTTGTTTCTTTAGACTGATTCTCAGGAGAAGTTATATCCACCTTCTGTTTACCGATTCTTTTACGTTTTTTCTTCTCAACATTGATATCGGCTTCCCCACCATCCTTACCTTTTTTCTTTTTTCTCTGTCCGGCACTTGAGTATCCTTCTATTGTAGAGAGATCTATCTTGCCTAAGATCTTCACGCCCGGCATTTGAGCTTCCACAGCGGAAGAGACGGAAGTCTCCTCTTTCTTTTCTGTACTTATAGCCGATGAAGACGTTGGTGCCACCTCTTGGTTAGGCTTTTCTTTCTTCTCGACAGAAGGTTTTTCAGAGACCTCTTTCTTATTTGGGGTATCCACCGGTCTTTTCTCTTCCACCTTTTGTGGCTTTTCAGAAACTACCTTCTTATCTTCTGTCTTCTTCTCCGGAGCTGTCTTCTCAGGCAACGGATTCTCCTTAATCGTAACCGGCGTAGCCTGTACTTCCTGTTTTTTCTCTACCACGGGGGCTTGCTCTTCCTTATTCTTTTGGGGTTCAACCTTATCCACAACAAGTTTGCTTTCCGCTTCCTTTTGTGAACTTCCTTTTGAAGGATGTCCGTCAGACAAGTCTATCGAACCCTTAGAAACGATCTTAGGCTTAAGATCTTCCGGGACAGAAGCTTTTATTACCTCTTCTTTCTTTGGGAATGACTCCTTAGAGGGAACAACCTTATGCTCCTTCTTCAGCTCTGCGGAAGTAGTTGCACCTTCACCTCTATTTGCTTTTGGGGATGTGTACTTTCTTATCAGATCGTCTTTTTCTTCTTGTGAAAGAGATTTTCCCAGCTCTTTTACACAAGCCACTCCATCCTCCGGAGAGACACGTGTATTGGGACCGAAATCTTCCACAACACCTTTCTTTTGCAGGAATTCAACTACCGTGTTAACTCCGACCTTTATGTCTCGACTAATATTTATGATCTTTATACTTGGCATATCTCTGATACTCTCTTTTATTTCATTAAATACATCCCCATCATATCCTCACAGATGTTTTACAGAAAAGAAATCCGAAACATCTTGTAAGCTAAATAAGCTTATAGGTCTTTACTCTCATTAGAAGTTTGGTCCTCAGCTTCGCGCTTATCTTCTTCTGTTGATGGCTGTACAGTATCTTGCTCAAATTCCGATCGAAGCACTTCCAACACGAAGTCTATTGTATCTTCTTCAAGATCTGTTACACGGATAAGTTCTTCCCTACTCTTGTTAAGGACAGACTTTGCGGTATCGCATCCGACACTCTTAAGAAGATCTATCACCCATGGTTCTATTTCGTCATCAAACTCTTCAAGGTAAATATCTTCCTCATCAATGCTGTCGGCATCATCCCTGAAGATATCTATTTCGTGTCCTAAAAGTTGAGAAGCAAGCTTTATGTTTGCTCCACCTCTACCTATTGCCAAAGAGATTTGATCTTGTTTCAAATAAACCTCTATATGACCATTCTCCTCATTAACATGATAGGAGGCTATCTTTGCCGGACTTAAGGCACGTTGTATAAACAGTCCAAGATTGGAAGTATATTGTATCACGTCTATACTTTCATTCTGAAGCTCTCTCACAATGCCATGAATACGGCTTCCTTTGACACCAACGCAAGCACCAACAGGGTCTATTCTGTCATCAAAAGACTCGACGGCAATCTTCGCTCTCTCTCCCGGTATTCTGGCTACACGACGAATAGTGATAAGCTCATCGGCGATTTCAGGCACTTCCAGTTCAAAAAGGGCTTTTAGGAAATCGTTGGATGTTCTGGAAAGTATAATCTTGGGGTTATTATTGTTGTTTTCAACCCTCTCTATAATAGCTCTTACACTATCTCCCTTTTTGATACGATCTCTGGGGATAAGGTATTGTTTGGGAAGAATAAGTTCGTTGCCATCGTAGTCCAACAGCAGCACCTCTTTCTTCCACACTTGATACACCTCAGCAGTGATGATCTGACCTACTCTCTTGATATAATCTCCATAGAGAGCATCTTTCTGAAGCTCTAATATCTTTGAAGTTAATGTCTGGCGAAGATTCAATATGGCACGGCGTCCAAAGTCTTCAAAGTAAACCTGATCTGTAAGCTCTTCGCCCAACTCTGTATCCGGATCCAGCTCCAACGCTTCGGATAATTCTACTTGGGTCATGGCATTGGTAGCTTGGCCGTCTTCGACAACCTCCCTGTTTCTCCAAATTTCCAAGTCTCCCTTCTCCGGGTTGATAATAACGTCAAAGTTACTATCAGAGCCAAACATCTTAGCTATAACGTTACGAAACGACTCTTCCAAAACCTTCACCAAGGTTTCACGGTCGATATTTTTCAGACTCTTAAACTCCGAGAAAGAGTCTATCATGCTCATCGTCTCTTTTTTCTTAGCCATACTTCTTGCCTGCTATTGTGTGTATACGTTTTTTATTTCTCTTCCTGTTACTTGAACGGAACAATATATTTCGTCCATTTTATCTCATCGAGAGAGAACTTCATCTCCTCTTTATAAGCTTTCTTTCGCTTGTCTCCCTCCTTTTTCAGCATCTCTGTTACCTCTACCGTAACGGTCTGTCCGTCAAAAGAGACAAGAGTACCCTTTTTCTTCTGTCCGTTCTTCAACAACACTTCGACCGTCTCTCCGAAAAACTTACGGTACTGCAATGGATGACGAAGCGGGTCTGTAAGCACCGGAGAACCCACTTCGAGCTCGAAGTCTTCCACTTCTCGATCCAGCCCTTTCTCTACGTACTTGCTTAGTGCAACGCATTCATCTATGGAGACACCATCCATGTGGTCAAATTCTATGGAGATTGCATTACCGGGATGAACAGCCACCTCTACAAGGAAGTACTCTTTCCCGCTCTCCTCTATAAAGCGTTCTGCCAGTGCGACAACGTCTTGCTTATCTATCATGTTTCAGCATTACATTTAGATCAGAGCTATTTTCTCCGAAATATTATTTTCAACAAAAACGAAGGAGAAGGCATACGCCCCCTCCTTCCATTCCGCTTGCAAATATAAGCATAATTATCCATATTATCGGCTTATACTTATAATAAATATTCAAAAAGCGGATATAAATTTTCTCCGAACCTGTTTACAAAAAGAGTTCAATGCATTAAAAAACTCCCCTGAAGCCTAACTTTTTGATAAACCGAGTCTTGACTTTTACAAATCAAACCATGAATGGAGCAAAGCAAGGCATGAAAGAGACAAAGCAAGCCTTGAATGCTATTTTTTATCGTATTAAACATAAAAAATGAACGTGAACAATGAAAATTTTGAACACGTTCATTCTTAAATTATAACAGATAGCAAAATCAGGAATTTCGCTTATAGTTTTAACGTTTGATTTTGTTCTGAAAGAGCGGAAAAGAGTATCCTCTTAAACCAGTTTGGATATCCACTCCTCTCTATCCCCCGGCAGCAAATCAATCGGAGCAATCTCCGGAAGAGTGTAACAGCCGGGAGAAAGTCTTGTAGCTGCTCTTGCACATGCCACCAGTATCTGTGAAGTGAGAGCCGGATTATTGATCCGCATGGAGAAATCCAGCATTTGGTTGTGCGTGCAACCGCTGACACCCTTACGGCTCATTACCACTCCATGCCCGACATCTTTAAGATCAGCCACACACTTTACGGCTATAACATGAGTTTCATCATGGACAAAGTAAGGGTCAGACTTTATAGAAGCAGAGACCTGATCAGGATCATACCCTTCTTCCAGCTCGACATAGACTATTCTCCGATGTACAGATGTGCCGAGAGGAATAGTCATGGAAAGAGCGTCTTTTACTCCGGGTATAGATTTTGCAGCAACAGAGTGCCCCATACTCATACCGGGACCAAAGTTGGTATAAGTGATTCCTTGAGGCACCATTGCCTGCATGAGAATACGCACAACGCTATCGCTTCCCGGATCCCAGCCTGCTGCAGTGATGGCTACGCGCCCTGTTTTTTTTGCCACTTCGTCTAAAGAGCGTCTGAGAGAAACGATCTCCCCATGGATGTCAAAGCTGTCTACGGTAGATATACCCAGCTCCAATGCTTTTCTGGCAGCCTGTTCTACCAAGCGTGTGGGCGAAGCAAGCAGAGCGACATCTACGTTTGAAAGCTGCTCCAAAGAAGCAACGACACTATAAGAGCGTAGCTCTTCCGGGACATCATTCGGGTTGCGTCTTACCACCCCTCGCAGTTCACAATCCGGAGAAGCCTTTATAGCTTCCAACGCATAACGCCCGATATTGCCATAGCCTACTATTGCTACTCCAATCTTTTCGCTCTTCATCTTTCAATATTTCTTATCCGGTGCCTTGTATATCAGCTCCGAAAGCTTTCTTTTAGGCACTATGTGCCTTCTCTTTTCATCTCTGTAATATTTGATGCACTCGCCCGGCTCTATGTCTTTTATTATAACCTCCTCGATGGGTTTGCCTACCGCCACTACGGACATTAGCTTCAACCCTTCGGGCAAGCCCAGCATCTCGGTTATGGTGGCAGCATTGTAGCTCTGGAATATACAGCATCCATAACCGGCTTCGACGGCAGAGAGCGTTATGGCAGACAGCTGCAAACCATCATCCAACCGTACCGTAGAGGTTAGAGTGGTATCCAATAGCTGCGCGACATAAGCCGTAGGTCTCTCTCCCACTTCAGGTCCATCCCATTCCGGTAAGTAGCCTGCCCATTTCACTGTTGCGGTAAGCGCATTACAAAGCTCTGCATCGGTTACGATGATATACTTGATCGGCTGAAGATTTCTCCCCGATGCACAGAATCGAGCAGACTCAATCCATTTTGAAATCTCTGCTTCATCAATCTTCTCCGATTCGTCGAAACGTCTGTAAGATCTGTTTCGGCGGAATAGTTCTTTTAAGTCTTCCATGAGAACAAAGGTACAAAAAGGATATTCTTTTTTATACCTTATCCTTTTCTATAATCAATAAAAATGTAAATTTGTCACATGTGAGGAATCACACGAATCCGACACAAACATAGAACCACAATCTACCACTTAAACTATCAACATTTATGAAGCATCACAAAGATTTTTTTCTGACCCTGCTTTTCCTTTTATCTCCTGCCATTTGGGGAGGTTGTTCAGACAATGGCGAAGAGAAAACAGTAGATCCGAATTATGAAAAAACAGGATATTACGGGAATGTAAAATTCGTGAAAAGCACTTTATTTTACATCAACAGTGATTCTGTATGGATCTCTCAGTCGGATTATGAATTCAGTGAATTTGATCAAAAAGGACAGCTCATGGCTGAAGGGTTCAGGAGCAGTAATGATCTTCCAAGAGATGAATACAGCTACCAATATAATGAGAATGGCAAAAAAACAGGCTATACTCATCTTCTTGCAGGGGGGATCAAATATACAGGGACCTACAAGTATGATCCAAAGACGGGATTGCTGATGGAGGAGCTGTGCGTTGAACAGAAAATAAATGACGATTTCGATGCGGAAGGTGGTGACGAACCTACCTTTGAGGAGTCTGTCTATAAGAAAGAAACTTATCTCTATGACGATAAAAACAATCTTATAGAGAAGCATTGTCATGAGACTCCCGATAGTAATCCAAACTATCAAAAGTACGCTTACACTTATGATGAGCAAAATAGAGTGCTGGAAGAAATCACTTTTGTAAAAAAGAGCAAAACGGAACCGGACAGCAAAAAGAGCTACAAATATGACAGTAAAGGCAGAGTAATAGAGGAGATTGAAGAGCTATTTCTAAGTAAGTTGGACAGATCTCCGGAAAAGATCCGAGTCAGCAGAAAATTTGACAACAAAGGAAATCTTGTAGAAGAGGTCAAAGAAGAGAAAGGCAAGAAGCATATAACAACTTACACTTATACCTACAAGAAAGGCAAACTGATAGAAGAGACAACCGAAACAAGTGCAGGTGAGAAAACCGTTATCACCCACGAAGACAATGGCAATACTATTACCATAAACTACAAAGACAATAAGATGACAACGAAATCTGTTACAGAACATGATAAATATGGCAACCCACAGAAGACCATAACGTATCATGTCAACGAAACTACCGGACAGCTCGAAGCCCAATATATGCTCCTCTATGAGATTGTGTACCATGAGTAGTTCATGCAAACTCCATGAGAGTTTTTATTATTCTTGCCACCTTAATACCCTCATTTCGTTTTTAAGGTAAATAACACCGGTAAGGTTTGAGTATTATTGTCTATCTTTGTACTCAGAGTATGGAAAACATAGAGACGGACGGATACCTTAAAATGGTTATCTGCTTCGTTCTCTTGTTTGTTTCCGTATCGTATCTATTGGTTGACTCTTTCCTTTTGGATGATGATCCCAAAAACACAAGAGTAGAAATATAAAAACGTAACAGATATATGGAGATAAAAGACCTAAAAGAACAGGAAAGAATCCGGAGAGAAAGTCTTCAACAAATCATAGACTTGGGTATAGACCCCTATCCGGCAGAAGAATTCCCCGTAAATGCCTATGCTGAAGAGATAAAAAGTTCTTTCAAAGACGAGCCGGAAGATGCGCCTAAACGTATGGTATACGTGGCAGGACGCGTTATGGGACGTAGAATTATGGGGAAGGCAGCTTTCTGTGAACTTCAAGATTCTACAGGTCGAATCCAACTTTATATCACAAGAGACGACATCTGTCCGGGTGAAGACAAAGAGTTGTACAATACGCTATTCAAAAAGCTATTGGATATCGGAGACTTCATTGGGGTTTATGGCTATGTTTTTCGCACAAAAATGGGAGAAATATCCATTCATGTGCAAGAGTTGAAGCTGCTTTCCAAGAGCCTGCGTCCACTTCCTGTGGTGAAGACAAAAGACGATCAGGTATTCGATAGCTTCAGTGATCCGGAACAACGTTACCGTCAGCGTTATGTGGATCTTGTGGTTAATGCCGGCGTGAAAGAGATCTTTATCAAGCGGACAAAGATATTCAATGCTATGCGAGACTTCTTCAATGCTCGTGGTTGGCTGGAAGTAGATACTCCTGTACTCCAACCAATACCGGGAGGAGCCGCGGCAAGACCATTCATCACCCACCATAATACTCTCGATATTCCACTCTATCTTCGTATAGCAAACGAGCTGTATCTGAAAAGACTTATCGTTGGTGGCTTTGACGGAGTATATGAGTTCTCCCGTAATTTCCGTAATGAGGGTATGGACCGTACACACAACCCGGAATTTACAGCTATGGAGATCTATGTGGCTTACAAGGACTACAACTGGATGATGAACATGACCGAACAACTCCTTGAATATGTGGCAACAGAAGTGTTGGGTACAACTAAAACGACTATCGGATCTACTGAAATAGATTTCAAAGCTCCTTATAAAAGGATCTCCATGAGAGATGCCATATTAGAACATACGGGATTCGACATTTACAACAAAAATGAAGACGAAATCCGTCAGGCTTGTAAGGATATGCACATAGAGGTGGACAACACTATGGGCAAAGGGAAAATGATTGATGAAATCTTTGGCGAAAAGTGTGAAAAGCACTACATCCAACCAACTTTCATCACAGACTACCCGATAGAGATGTCTCCTCTTACTAAGAAGCACAGAAGTATTCCCGGCGTTACGGAACGATTTGAACTGATGGTCAATGGGAAAGAAATAGCGAATGCTTACAGTGAGTTGAACGATCCGATAGACCAGTTGGAAAGATTCGAAGATCAGCTCAAACTTTCTCAAAAAGGTGATGACGAGGCGATGTTTATAGACAAAGATTTTGTTCGTGCCTTGGAATATGGAATGCCTCCGACAAGTGGAATGGGAATAGGAATGGATCGTCTGGTAATGTTTCTCACCGGACAGGAGAGTATACAAGAGGTACTGTTCTTCCCACAAATGCGTCCGAGAAAGGACATCTAAACGACAATAGTAATGACTATATCCGAAAGGGTATCAAAATATAGAGATATTGTATGGCACAAGCCCTATCTGATGCAGATGATAGAGTAGCTAAGGCTACTAATCTTGAAGATTCTTCCTGGTCTCCCGGTCGTATAGGCTTGTTGGGTAGTGGAAGCTGGGCAACGGCTTTGGCTAAAATATTGCTCCAAAATGCAGATGAGATAAATTGGTATTTCAGATTTAAGGATACTGTAAAGCAGTTTATTCAAGGGGGGCATAACCCCGGTTATCTCTCGAGTGTCAATTTTGAAACTGATAGAATAAACTTCTATACGGATGTTGAGGAGTTGATAGAAAACTCCGACACAATTATCCTGATAACACCATCCCCCTACGTTCGAAATCTTTTGAGTAAAATCAAAAAAGCCAACACAAAAGGGAAGTTTTTTCTCAATGCCATCAAGGGCATTGTTCCGGAAGATAACGTGCTTATTTCGGACTATCTACATGACAATCTTAAGATTCCGGTAGATTACATTGGAGCAATAGGCGGACCTTGTCATGCCGAAGAGGTGGCAATGGATAGGCTTTCGTATCTAACCATAGCTTGTAGCGACAAACAGAAAGCTGAGCAACTAAAGAACTGTGTGGCGAGCAAAAATATTCGTTGCTCAATAAATACGGATGTTGTCGGCGTTGAGTATGCAAGCGTTTTGAAGAATGTCTATGCGATAGCTTCAGGAATATGTAGCGGCATGAAGTATGGGGACAATTTTCAAGCCGTATTGATTTCCAATGCTGTTAGAGAGATGAAGGACTTCGTTGATATGGTACAAAAAGAGGAGAGAGAGATAGCAGACTCTGTATATCTTGGAGACCTCTTGGTTACAGCCTATTCTCGTTTTAGTCGAAACAGAACATTCGGATCCATGATCGGGAAAGGTTACTCCGTCAAACAAGCCCAATTGGAGATGGAGATGGTGGCGGAGGGTTACTATGGAGCGAAGTGTGTGCATGAAGTGTCTAAACGTTTCAAAGCAAACCTACCTATAATGGAGGCTGTATATAAGATCCTTTACGAAAAAGTCTCTCCCAAGGAAGCTATTGCAGACCTTACCAAGCAATTTATTTAAGATTGACAAACAACTATTATACCGTATATATAATATATAACAAAAGATGAAGATTGAGATAGCAGGAGCATTGTATAGTGCAGATATAGAGAACAGATATAAAGAGCTGATTCCTTTGGCGCAGGCTGCCAACGAGTCTCTCGAAAATGAAACCGGAAAAGGGAATGACTTTCTGGGATGGCTTTCTCTACCCAAGGATATTTCGGAACAAGACCTAAACCATATACAATCTGTTGCAGATCTGCTTCGCAAAGACTGTGAGTTTGTTGTAACTATTGGTATCGGAGGCTCATATCTCGGAGCAAAAGCAGTTGTAGAAGCCCTTCAAGATAGTTTTGCCCCTTTTAAGACTAAGAAAGAAGCAACTCTTCTCTATGCCGGGAATCATATCTCGGAAGATTATTTATATGAACTTATAGAGCTTCTTAAAGGACATAAGTTTGGAATAATCAATATTTCCAAGAGTGGTACAACAACCGAACCAGCCATTGCTTTTCGTCTTCTGAAAGAGCTCCTTGAGGCACAAGAAGGAAAGGATTTTGCCACCAAGCACACTATTGCCATAACAGATAGCAGCAAGGGCGCTCTTCGTAAACTTGCAGATGAAGAGGGATATACAAGCTTTATTATTCCGGACAATGTTGGTGGCAGATTTTCTGTCTTAACTCCTTGTGGATTGCTACCAATAGCTGTTGCAGGATTTGATATTAAGGAGTTGGTACGCGGAGCTAAAGAGATGATGCTTCAGACATCTGCTCAAGTAACCGGGGAGGAAAACATATCCATTCAGTATGCTGCTGTCAGAAATGCTCTCTATCAGAGCGGAAAGAAAATAGAAATCCTTGCAAACTATCACCCTAAAATGCACTTTATTGGCGAGTGGTGGAAACAGCTTTTTGGGGAAAGCGAGGGCAAAGAGTTCAAAGGGATCTTCAATGCAGCTGTGGACTTGACCACCGATCTTCACTCCATGGGACAGTGGATACAGGAAGGTGAAAGAATAATCTTTGAGACCGTACTAAGTACAGCAACGCCTAAGTATGAGGTTAAAATCCCAACAGATAAAGAAAACCTCGATGGTCTTAACTACATTGCAGGAAAACGTGTAGATGAAGTAAATAAGAAAGCGGAAGAGGGAACGATCTTAGCTCATAAGGATGGCGGTGTTCCTGTCATAAGAATTGAGCTTCCGGCTTTGAATGAGTTCTCTTTAGGACAACTCTTTTATTTCTTTGAAAGAGCGGTTGGAATAAGCGGATATCTTCTTGGGGTTAATCCTTTTGATCAGCCCGGAGTGGAAGCGTATAAAAATAATATGTTTGCTCTGCTGAATAAGCCAGGCTATGAGGAAGCTTCCGTAGCCATTCAAAACAGACTTAACAAGAAATAAATAGAAATGAACAGACCTAATATCCCTTATAATACAGCTCTTAAAAAGTTAACTATCCCGGAATATGGAAGAGCCATTCAAGATATGCTGGATATCTGTATGGGCTTATCCAACAGGGTAGAAAGACTAAAATGTGCCGAGTACATTATCTCGCTCATGGCGAGAAAGAGCGGAGTGAAAACGGACGACATAGAGAATGTCAAAGTATTGTGGGATCACTTGTACGCAATGTCTGATTTCAAATTAGACATTGACTTTCCTGTGGATGTGCGGAGTGAAGAAGATGCTAAATTTAATCCGGATAAGATCCCTTATCATTATAATCTTCCAAGATACCGCCACTATGGACATGGGATAGAAAAGATGATACAGATATCCATGGCAACAGAAGATCCCGATCTTCGCAAGCAGAGAGAGTGTATCACAGCGATACAGATGAAAAAGGCATACGTCACTTGGAATAAAGGAGAGGTTCAAAATGAAAAGATCTTCAAGGATCTGCACGAGATGTCTGATGGCAAAATATACTTGGACGAGTTCGACTGCCTGCTTCCTGATGTAAGTCCCATGCCTGTTTCAGACAAACACAAACAGAAGAAAAAAAGCAAACAACAACGTAAGTAGCGTTTTTGAGTTGCGTTCAAAATATCCGAGAATTATGGTAATGGACCTTTAACCTTAAAATCTTAGAATTGTATGTCCTCGTTTATCATTGAAGGCGGAAACCGGCTCCGCGGAGAAATCATCCCTCAGGGTGCAAAAAATGAAGCATTGCAGATAATAGCTGCTACACTTCTTACGAAAGAAGAAGTCATCATAGAAAATATTCCGGACATCGTGGATGTCAAGAATCTGATAGCTCTTCTCATAGATCTTGGCGTAAATGTTCGGAAGCTCGGTACTGATACATATAGCTTCGTAGCGGAAGATATAAACTTGGAATTTGCTTACTCGAAAGAGTTTCTGGAAAAGACTTCAACCCTTCGCGGGTCTGTTCTTATATTGGGTCCGTTACTTGCCCGCTTCGGAAGAGCCGTTATAGCCAAACCCGGAGGAGATAAGATCGGAAGACGAAGATTGGACACACATTTTGAGGGATTTATCAAGCTCGGTGCGGATTTTGAGTTTAATCAAGAGAAAGATCTTTTCAGCATTCATGCGGAACGTCTTCGCGGAACATACATGCTTTTGGATGAAGCATCTGTAACAGGTACAGCCAATATTGTCATGGCTTCTGTCATGGCAGAAGGAACTACTACAATCTACAATGCGGCATGCGAACCCTATCTGCAGCAGCTATGCAAGATGCTTGTAAGAATGGGAGCAAAGATAGAGGGAATAGGAAGTAATCTTCTGACGATACATGGTGTGGACTCTCTTAGTGGTACTACTCACCGAATGCTTCCGGATATGATCGAGGTTGGCAGCTTTATCGGTATGGCAGCCATGACTCATTCGGAGATTACGATAAAGGATACAGCGATACGGGAGCTGGGGATTATTCCGAACCAATTCAGGCGACTGGGAATAAAGATAGAAGAGAAAGGCGACGATCTCTACATCCCGTCTCAAGAGATTTATGAGATAGAAAGCTTCATGGACGGCTCCATTATGACTATTGCAGATGCTCCATGGCCGGGACTCACTCCGGACCTTTTGAGTGTTTTTCTGGTTGTTGCCACACAGGCAAGAGGCAGTGTGCTCATCCATCAAAAGATGTTTGAGAGCCGTCTCTTCTTCGTGGACAAGCTCATAGACATGGGAGCGCAGATTATCCTGTGCGATCCGCACAGAGCCACAGTCATAGGGTTGGCAGAAAGCAACAAGCTACGTGCAACGAACATGGTATCTCCGGACATTCGTGCAGGTATTGCGATGCTCATCGCGGCGATGTCTGCAAACGGAGTGAGCAGGATAGACAATATCAACCAGATAGACAGAGGTTATCAGAATATCGAGGAAAGGCTCAACTCGATCGGAGCAAACATACAGCGGATATAGAAACCTATGCAAAGTCTTCTCCCCAAAAACTACAAGCAGATCGGTACTTGTGTTCAGACCCACGGGACACAGGGCGAGTTTTCTTTGCAGCTTCTCTCAGACAGCTTCGTAGATATAGAGCCCTCGTTTATCTTCGTTCAAAAAGATGGCTGCATGATCCCCTATCCGTTCGTTCAAAGCAGGGGCAATAAGGGGAAATACATCCTCTCCGTCGGTTTCGTATCCTCGATGGAGGAGGCAGAAAAGCTCGTCGGGCTCTCTTTTTACATAGACCGGGAAGAGTGGGAGCACCACTTGAACCGGACGGGAGAGGACGAAAAGCTCATGGAGGACGAGCTGGTCGGCTTCTCAGTCATCGACTCCGCTTCGGGCGATCACATCGGAGAGATAGCAGGCATAATGATGATTGCCGAAAATCCGCTCTTTGAAGTAAGATCTGCCACCGATACGGCTGAAAAAGAGAACATATTTTACATCCCGATCGTCGAGGAGTGGATCACAAACATAGATGTGAATACGAGGGAAATCACGATGACTCTTCCTGACGGACTCATATCATAATGATTTGATCTTTAAGAGATAACAATCCTCGGCATCCGATAAAGTTTTTTAAGGGAACGGTTTAAGGACTGACTTCTATATCAGGAAGTCGGTCCTCTTTTTGCCACTTTCTTTCCGATCCGGGGCTGCATAAGGGCAAGCAGAAATCAGCATTCCTCAAAAAGATAATTATCAATATTCCAAAACCTTTAACGCTTTCCCGAAAAGATTAGGTACTTTCTCCAAAAAAATTAGGTACTTTTCCCGAAAAGATTAGGTACTTTTCCCGAAAAGATTAGGTACTTTCCCAAAAAAGATTAGGTACTTTTTCCGAAAAGATTGGGTACTTTTCCCAGAAACCTTTAGCGCTTTCCTCCAAAACCTTTAGTGCTTTTCCCCGAAACCTTTAGTGCTTTTCCACAAAACCTTTAGTGCTTTTCCACAAAACCTTTAGTGCTTTTCCCTGAAACCTTTAGTACTTTTCCACAAAACCTTTAGTGCTTTTCCACAAAACCTTTAGTGCTTTTCTCCGAAACCTTTAGTGCTTTTCCATAAAACCTTTAGTGCTTTCCTCCGAAACCTTTAGTGCTTTTCCCCGAAACCTTTAGTGCTTTTCCCCGAAACCTTTAGTGCTTTTTTCCGAAACCTTTAGTGCTTTTTTCCGAAACCTTTAGTGCTTTTTTCCGAAACCTTTAGTGCTTTTCTCCAAAACCTTTAGTGCTTTTCTCTAAAACCTTTAGTGCTTTCCTCCGAAACCTTTAGTGCTTTTCCACAAAACCTTTAGTGCTTTTCTCCGAAACCTTTAGTGCTTTCCTCCGAAACCTTTAGTGCTTTCCAGAATGAGGTTAGTTTCCTTTCTAAAAATGGTAATTACTAATCCACGAAACGGTAATTACTAATCCACGAAACGGTAATTACTAATCCACGAAACGGTAATTATCAATCCATGAAATGGTAATTATCAATCCATGAAATGGTAATTATCAATCCATGAAATGGTAATTATCAATCCATGAAATGGTAATTATCAATCCATGAAATGGTAATTACTAATCCGTGAAACGGTAATTATGAAAGAGGAGAGAGGTGATTTATCGGCTCTCTTTGTTGGAGCCTTCTTTGATGACAATCTTTTGAGCTTCCAAGAGGCGGCGCTTGGAGTCGGAGTCTCTGAATGCAAAGAGATAACTGTGATCGCCCTCCCGGATCTTGAGCTTCTTGCGCAGCTCTTCGGCTTTCAGATCGAAATTTTTGGCGATCAATCCATAAGATTTTCCGGAAAAAGAGGCTATCGTTCGTTTGTTCCAAGAGTGCTCGCAGAGAATCTCGTACACTCTTCCGGGAAACGGCATCGGCTCTTTGGAGAAGTAGAGATGGGTGGAGGGTGCGATCTTGAACAGCCGATCCGCCCATGGAGTACCGCCCAGCCCGATCTTACTAAGGGCAGGATTCGGGATGTAGAGGTATCGGAACGAGTCCAAGTCTTGCAAGATCGGAAGGTCGGGATATCTCTTGTTGGGCTTAGTGGTGCTCTCCGAAATGCCGTGGGAAATGTGAGTGGCGGTGAGGAACGAATCTTCGGAGGCGGCTCTGTCGAAAAGCAGACAGACCTCTTTAAGCTCCCCATCCAAAGCCAAAGCATGAATGACGGAGGGCGCGGAAGAGAACAGCCGGTTCAGCAGTGATATGTCTGCTATCGGCGAGAGTTTTACCAACAAGTCCGCAGAAGGATGGTGGGAGCGAAGATGAGATTCTGTTTCGATGATGTCCGGCACACAGTTGCGCGGGTCCTGCTCTCTCCTACCGCTGCCATCAGGGCGTCTGTCGGGATCCGCATAAAGGAGTATCTTCTTCTGCTCTATGTCTATGCTCGGAAAGGTATTGCGAATGAAATCTTCCGCCGTTGCATTGTACACCTCCACCTTCTGTCCCAAAACTTCGGCATTGCGCCTGAAAGCATCCGCCCTCTCGGAAGAAGGTTCCACGTAGATAAGCTGTTTCGCTTTGGCAGAAAAGGCGATGGTGTCGGCTCCTAAGCCTCCGGTCAGATCAATGATAATGTCATAGGAAGATATCCATCTGCACTTCTCTGTCGCGGTGATATGGGATGAGGCTTGCTCGGCAATGGTCGGATCGGGGATATAAACGTCCCGGTTCTCGTACCAGAGAGGGAGCTTGTGTCGGATCTTCTGCTTGGAAAGGACTCCTGTTGAGATCTGCATCCGCTCTTCAGGAGTAAAGTCCTTCAGACGCATGCTCAGCTCATAAGCATTCTCGGACTTGTATTGTTCGATCAGATTAAGAATCTTCGCCGGCACTTCCATTGTCAAGATTTTGCATATTGGATGGAAGAGATTTACTCGGAGAAAGCCCAAGCGCACGCATTTTCTCTAATCGGTTCACGATATTTCCTCGCCCGGCGGTGAGCTGATTATATGCTTCTTCGTAAGTCTTCTGCAAGGATTCTATCTGCGAGCCTACCCGATTGAACTTCTCTGCATACGAAACAAATTTATCATAAAGCTTGTTCGCCTCCGCAACAATGTCTTGTATGTTATGGATCTGATACTCTTTCTTCCATAAATCCAGTAAAGAGCGAAGCATCGCGATGAGATTGAGAGGGCCCATAAGAACCACTTTTTTATTGTAAGCATCCATCCAAAGGTTCGGGTCCAACTGCAATGCAAGATTGAATGCACCTTCGTTCGGGAAGAACAAAACGACAAACTCCAACGATGTCGAGTGATAACGCGAGTAATCTTTAACACTCAACTCCCTGATATGACTCTTTACAGATGTCAGATGACGCTTCATTGCTTCTTTTCTTTCATCTTCCGACTCCGCAGAGAAGAAGTCATAATAGGCAGACAACGATACTTTAGAGTCTATTATGACATCGCGCTCCTGAGGATAATGAACGATGGCATCAGGGCGCATGGCTCTTGCTGTCTCTTCATTTCTTACTACGCCGGAGCCTTCCACTATCGTGTGTTGCAGATCATATTCTCTTCCGCGAATAAGACCGGAGTCTTCCAAGACGCGCTCCAAGATCATTTCTCCCCAGTCTCCCTGTACTTTGTTTTTACCTCGAAGTGCTTGAGTCAGATTATTGGCCTCCTTTGAGATGCTTTTATTCTGCTCCATGAGATTCTCTATAACACCTTTAAGTAGATGTCTCTCTTTTGCTTCGTTGATATAGACATTCTCCACTTGCTGTCTGAACTGCTGAATGTCTTTACTCAGAGGAGAAAGAATCTCCTGTACGGTAATTCTGTTCCCTTTTTCCAAAGATTGCGCCTTCTCATCCAATATCTCACGAGCTACGGAAGCAAAACCTTTTTCTACTTCCTGTTTCAAATCTGATTGTCGCTGCTTCTCCTGCTCACAAGTCTGCTTCAAAAATCTGTTTTCCGTCTTTAAGGCAGATAAAAAGTAAAGCAAAACAACAACCGCAATGGCGAAGAGAATAGTAAGAAAAATAAAGATATCCATAAGGTGGAATTATTGTTTTCTATCATTGATACATCTGAAAGACGCAAGAGCATAGAGAGCCGCTGTCTCTGTTCGTAAGCGATATGTACCCAAAGAAACAGGGATGTAACCATTATCCACTGCTTTCTTAACCTCAGTATCCGTAAAATCTCCTTCCGGACCTATCATTATTATACAATCACTACCGGCTGTCATGGTTGAAGCAAGATCTTTCTTAGGAAAAGTTTCGGCGCAGTAGGCTATAAATTTTTGCTCTATCCCCTTCCATTTCCGACACACTTCCTCAACGGAAAGACCAACACTCAATGAAGGCAGAAAAAGATGTCTGCTCTGCTTCATTGCCGATACCATTATCTTCTCAAGACGCTCTACGCTTACTTTTTCTCTTTCGGAGCGATCACAATGCAAAAGAATAATATCCGAAACACCCAGTTCGACAGCTTTCTCGATGAACCACTCCGTACGATCTCTGTTTTTAGTGGGAGCCATACAAACTACACACTTAGAAAATCCTCCTCTTTCGATTTCCTGAATCACAGAGTCGACCAAAACTATTGCTGCCTTCGGATCTGTCTCTGCAAGAGTGCAAGCATACATTTTGCCTTTACCGTCCAAAACATTGCACCGGTCTCCGGATTGCAATCGAAGCACCTTTACGGCATGAGCGGACTCTTCCAAAGAGAGCGCCGGAGAGAGTTCTACGTCAGGACAATAAAAAGAAGGCAACTCATTAAAAATCATCTTCGTAGCTCTTGTTCCCTTTTTCATCTCAGTTTAGCTTTACTAAGAAATATCATCAGAACATCCTTTCTGTTTAATAACATCATGAAGGATGGATGCCCATTCATACTTTTCTTCCTTCACCATAGTACCCAAGACCTCTTTTAGATCTTTCATATCAGCCTCAACCAACAAGTCTATCAAAGGGATCTGATCCGGAATAGTACTTTCTATCTTCTCTTGAAAGACTTCTAAAATATGCAGTCTCTCAAGCTGTTCATCAGAGATTTCCTTTCCTAAGACAGCGTAAGTCTCATTGAAGACACGTCTAATAGTATTCCCTTTCCCACTATTCTCTCCAAGAGCTATCAAAGAAGACTTTTGCTTGCTGTCTTCCAAATTCAATCTTATAATAATGTGATCTGAATTGAAAACAAGCTTATCCCTAAACTTATCCAACAGGTCTTTGTGCACGTATATGGGAGTTCGCTTTCTAATTCCGACAAGAACCGAATCCAATAGAGGAGCCTCAAAATAAGATGTATGAGCATTTCCCTCAGAATTATCTCCTTGTATTTTTATCCAACAGCTATTTCGCACTAAAAGTTCCTCTACTATGCGTATCTCTTCTACACGATAGTTGGTGTGGAGAAGAAGAGCATCCAATAACGTCACGGACTCTTCTTTAGGTAAAATAGATCCGATACGAAGACGCATCTTAACCAGAGGATGAACCAACGAAGGAATAAGTATTGGGAAGCCGGCTGTTCCTTTGACCTCCCTAAGAATCAAAACATTGGGAGAGTTTGGGTCTTTACCATTCCCCTCTCCCAAAGCAAACATCTCTACTCTGGAATATCTGTCCTCCACTTGAGGTCTTTGTTCTTCTCCCTCTATCATTCTATTTCTACTCTATATCAAAATCTGAAAGATCCCATTCCTCTTCATCTTCATTCTCGCCCAAAGATATAATAATGGAAGAAGCTCCTACACTCAGGACATCGCCATCTTTAAGCCTATACTTCTCCCCCTTTTGTAGAAGGGCATTATTGACAAATGTCCCTGTCCTGCTTTCGTTATCTTTGACATAATAGTAGGCTTTTTCTCCTCTACCCGTCTTTCCTAATACGAAGTGAAGACGATCCATGCTTGGATCTGAAGTATAAATTTGGAGATCTGCATTTGAATCTTTATTCTTTCTTCCCACCACTATCTCTCCCTTTTCGGGTAAAGCATATTTTTGTTCGTAAGCAAAAATATTCTCCACTATGGTAAAGTGTGGCATTGTGGTATCCAACTCTTCAGAAAGTACGATAGACGCTGCACGTTTAACTCTATCTGTTGGAAGATCCAACTTAGAACGATACACATAAAACGTTTTGTAGCAAGCATTACAAGTAATACTCATGCCACTTCCCTCTCGTTCTTCTTTATATTGCTCTTTAGTATGGATGCGTTCGCAAAACGGACAATGAACCTCTATCATATCACTACACGGAATACTTATTTATTCAATCTTATCTCTCTAAACTATGTCCAAAAATAGAGAAAGTAATCTTTCCAACCCTTTTCGATCATCATCGTTGAAAGTATCCAGCTCTGCACTATCTATATCCAATACACCAACGACCTCTCCCTTGTTATCAAACAGAGGAACTACTATTTCGCTTTTTGAAAGAGAACTGCAAGCGATATGACCGGGAAACTCATCGACATTCGGTACCACGATAGTAGTGGCGCGTTCCCATGCTGTTCCGCAAACACCCTTTCCTTTGCCTATCTTAGTGCAGGCCACCGGTCCTTGAAAAGGATAAAGGACAAGCTCCGTTCCCTCTTTATTTATCATGTAAAAACCTGTCCAGTGATACTCAAATGTATGGTGAAGAAGAGCAACAAAGTTGGACATATTCGTTATTAAAGGAAGAGAAGAGTCTAAAAGTCCTTTTGCATACTCATAAAGAGTTTCATAGACTTCCGCCTTATTTTCTTTCGTTGGTTTAACGTCCGGTATAGTGTGCATAAATAAGTCCTGTTCGTTTTTAATCGAGAGCCAAATCTCTCTATTATATATCAGAAATTTATATTAAAAGCCATCAAAGCAGTCAAACCTTTCCGGGGAGCTCCAATCCATCTTGCAGTAGAAGTATTAAGAAGATTATTTACCTCCAAACCCAGACTGTACTTATGGTTGAATGTATGGGTTATTCCAAGATCTATATTAAACGACATTGGAAGACTGACTTCTTCTCGAGTTGCAGAGGAGGGTTGCTTCGGAGAAAAGAAAGTAACTCCCATATCGGAAGAGTAAAGCGCTCTGAACAACCACTTGTCCTTGACATTGTAAGTAAAAATAGCTCCATGAGTAAATGCAGGAAGCCCCAAAATAGAATGCTCTTTCTCATCCGGCAGCATATAACGATTAAAGCTACCAAAAGCCTTAAGCATAAATCCATAAGGAGAATAGTAGCCTACAGCACCATTAAGGAATATATTTTTTATCCGATTTCGTCTGTTGGCTTCTACCATTTGCATATTCACGATATAGCCATCATCTTTGTATCCGTAGGAGAAAGTCCCATATTCTGTCATTGCATAATGGTCTGCAAATCCTCCCTCAACATCTACATGAAACCCATTTAGAGATCCATAGGTCGCACCTAAAAGCACTCTATATGCTGTGGAGTTCAACGCATTAGTCATTCCACTTGTAATATTCAGATACGGATTCTGCTCCAATTGCTCATACAGCGTAGGCAAAAGTGCTCCGCCATCAGCTTTCAGTCGAAGAGCCAACTTACGTTGATCTCCAAAAGAGTATCTTAGATCAACATCCGGAGCTATTGCCAAATTGGAAATTCCACTTTCGCGATTATAGATCTTCACTCCAACATTTATCCCATACTGTTCAGTATTGATGCCAACAAATGGAGAAGCAGAAAAGAGCAGCCTGTTCAGTCTAAAAGATTGTATGGTAGGTCCACCGGTATGATAATGCTGTACAAATCCTTTTGCTCCGGCACTCCAAATCTCGCGAAAGTGATAAGAGAGCATGGCTTGAGCGGAAACATTCAACTCCGCTGCTCGAATACTCTTATCTCCACCGGCCAAACTATGAATATCTGCTTTGTCAAGAAAAGAGGCAATGGCATTTCCGGAAATCGCCCACCCATCTTCATAAAGCATCTGTTTAGGTTGTAGCTCCAATGTCAATGCACCACCCCAAACATTATGAGAAGGCGGTGTCAGAGTTTTAGTCGGATCTATTGCTGTTCCATCCTCTTTTTTTAGTCCTGTCAGCCCATAAAGAGATCTCTTTTGATATAGAAATCGAGCAGAAATATCCGCAAACGTTCCTAATGCCGGCATACGCATACGAGCAAGAAGATCGGTAGAATGATCTCTTCTATCTGTTCTGTTATCAAATTCAGGATGATGTGCTCCATATCCGACCCCTTCATGTCTCAAATGAAGAGAAGATATTTTATTTTCTCCGGTTTTCTGTGCAACACCGACAGCGGCACTATACTCCAAAGGATACCCTCCCGCAAGCCTGAGATACCCTTTTTGAGGAAATTGATCCGGTTGATGCAGGTTTCTCAAAGGAGCCAACTCCTGACGCTGATACTTGGTTGCAGCACTAAAAGCATCTTTAATAAAAGAGACCGGAAGAGCTGCTTTTGTCGGCTTTAGAGGTAAAGGATTGAAGAACTCTTTTTTAACAACACTACCAACAGGAACATACTCTTTCTCAAGTACAACCTCTCGTTTCAGTGAGTCCTGTTTTACGGTCTGAGCATCCAGTACAGAAGGATACATAACTACTCCAATACCAAATATTGCAAATAGAATACCTTTATTATATCTTTTCATTTCACTACTCTTGAACTTGTTTATCACTTGAGAGAACTCAGTCTGGAGTCTACCTTAGAGAGAATATCATCTTTTCCGGTAGGCTTATAGTTGCTCTTTACACCTTTCAGATACTCCAGAGCCAAATTCTTATCCCCTTGCTTAACGGCTATATCCGAAAGCAAGATAAATGCTCTTGAAATCCAATAGGAGTCATTATACCCTTTTTCCAGATAAGCCTCGGCACTCTTTTTAGCCACAGCTATCCGTCCTAAACCATATTGAGCTTCAGCCTCTAATACTTGGCTGACAGAGAGAGTTTGCTTACTTGCGTCCAGCTTCATAGCTGCAGAAGTAAGGTTCAAGACCTCTTGATACTCTCCATTTTCAAGGATTTTCTTGGCAACATAATTCAGTATCGGAGCAGAAGCAGCATAAGCTTTGAACCTGCCCGACTCTATCTCCTTGGCCAATGAGCGTAGCATATCAACCTCCCCTCCCTTTTCTGCCACAGCCAAGGCAGCAAAAAGAGCAGACTCTACCCCTTGTTTATTTTGTGCAGATCTTCTTGCAAGCTGTACATAAGTAGAAATTGAAGCATCATAATTTCCGGACTGCTCATAGGTCTGAGCCAACATCTTCAAAACATCTCCTTGAATAGCCGTATTATTTCTCCTCTCCAAAGCGATCAGGATAGGAAGTGCTTCACTATATCTTCTCTCTTTATAAAGGATATAAGCTTGGTGATACTCCGCCTGATCTCTAAAAGATCCGTTGGGATATCTCTCCACATAGCGTCTCATTGCCTCCAAAGCCTCTTTCTGTTTACCTTGAGAAATAAGACGTTCTGCCGCCAAGAATGTTAAAGACTCTGTTTCATCGGAGTTTTTACTTCCTGTGGATTGATCCACCAGTTGTGCAAGTCTCGAATACTCATCTACTCTGTCCAAACGTACGGATATACTCTTGAGGTCTTGAAGAGCAGATTTGGCTTCTCCACTGTTAGGGTAACGCCTTATGACCTCTGCATATATATCCGCGGCTCTATTCAGATCGTTGTCATTAAAGAAAGAGAGAGCGAGTTGTACACCTGCTTTAGGAGCAAAATCACTATCGGGATAACCATTGAAAACTTTGGAGAACTCTGTTCTTGCGCCCGTATTATTTTCAATGAACGTCAATGCCCGCCCCTTCTCATAAAGAGCTTCTTGAATGTAGGGAGAGTTAGGATATTTGACAACCAAAGACTCCAACTCCGAAGCTTTCCCTTGATAGTTCTTTCGCAGCCCCATGATATGAGCACGCTTCAGTACAGCATAGTCTGCATCCTTACCACCTCTTGTCATTGCAGTTGTGTATGCAGAGAAAGCAGCATCATATTCTCTTTGCATCACCGCTATGTCTCCAAGCCTGTTGTAAGCATTTGTATGATCTGCTTCGGGTGTTGTGCCGGTAAGAGAGAGATAATTTCTAAAAGCCTCTTGTGCTTCTCCCCAACGCTCCAAGTTGAAGAAAGAGTAACCCAGATTGTAATACGCTATCGGATTAACAGCCTGCCCTTTCGGCACCATCTGTATATAGGTCTGAATGCTTCTGATGGCATCGTTGTAGTTACCCTCTCTGTGAAGCAACTCTCCTTTCCACAAATAAGCCTCTGCAACGCTCTCGGCATCGCCATTAGAGGTTATAATATCGTCGTACTCCTTTTTTGCGGCTATCACATTACCTGTACCAAGCAGTGTGTTAGCCTTACTCAAAGTGATCTTTTGTCTAAGCTTTACCAACTCCTTGGGTAACGGAGTGATCTTGTCTATCTCCTTTATGGCTCCAACATGATCGGATGTTCTACCATAAGCATCCACAAGATAAGAAACAGCCTTATCCCTGTACTCAGAGAGGGGGTGCTTGCTGACGAACTTTCCTAACGCCTCAGTTCCGACACCTATCTCTCCCGGATGTTCATTGTACAGAATCATGCCGGCATTATACTCTGCCGCTTGAACCAAAGGCAGATAAACCTCTATTTGAGAAGAGTTCACAAACGCATTATAAGCATCTTGAAGCTTTCCCGAAGAGAGTGCAGACAATCCCTTATAGTAGAGTGCCAACTGAGACATATAGTCATTCGTTCCGTCTGCCACCTTGCTAAAGTGCTGCATTGCCTCCGAATACAGCTCCAGCTTGTACTGCTCCTGCCCAAGGGTCAAAAGCTCCAAACGTCCCGGAGCATCTGTCATGGCAACATAAGAAGAGAGATACTCTAATGCTTTTCGGCTCAAAGAGAGCTGAGCAGCCGATAATCCTGCCACTCTATAAGCGGAAGCCACAGCCTCTCTATCTCCTGTTTTCTTCATGGTACGCTCTGCCAAAGGAAGAGCATCGCTATACTTACCCTGCTCCAAAAGCATTTCACCCTCATAAGCTCCGACGTAAAGCCCATAAAAAGAGTCATTCTCTATCGGTCTGAAGTACTTGAAAGCCGCAGGATAGTCTCTTTTTTGAAATGCTATATATCCGGCATAAAAAGAAGACTCTTTGGAATATTTCTTACTGTAAACGAGAGGAGCAAATATGTTCAAAGCCAAATCTTCTCTTCGATCTTTCATTAACGAGTATGCCAAATAGTAGGACATCCTTTCCGAAAGATCTTCCGGCAGGAAGTCTCTATCGAGAAGATCCAACCAATAGGCAGCACTTCTGTAATTCTCTTGAGAGAAATAGTACTCTCCCAAAGCGGCTTTAGCATAGAGCGTAGATGCCGATTGGGGATGTTTCTCTATGAAGTAAAGCAACATCTGTTCTGCCGAAGGAGCACCGCTCTTGGCAGAAGAAAGAGCTAAAATCAACTCTTTTTCCTGCTCCAGCATAGGCATATAGGAGTCTATCCAAGAGAAAGGTTTCTGCACTTTATAGGAGGCATAGAGCGTATTGTGTCTATGGTAGGCGTCCCAAGAGTCCCCCATCTTGGAAACGAAGTGCGGCATATCTATGGGGCGATGTTGAGCAACAACGCTTGTTACACCACCCAACAATAACAGCATCAGTCCGATAAAACGTTTCTTCATGTTTGATTGGTACTAAGAATACTAACAAGTTTTTGAACAATCCAAAGGTACTAAAAAAGTCGCTAACCCAGCCGAAGAGGTGCTTGTGATACAAAATAAGAAACGGAAGAAAAAGCCCTAAATTCAAGTTCTTCTTTCTTTTTTATAAAAATTTATACGTTTCATCGAAATCTTATTTCCCCTTCTTTAAAGTTACTTTCTCAACAATTGGAGCAGAAGAATGAAAAAAAACAGTCTAATATTTTGTTAATTAAAACATTTAGAGTACTTTTGGGATATAATCGATTCCGGATATATTATATTATGTCATACACCAAATAATTTTTCGAGATGAATAAAACTGAACTCATTGCGGCTATTGCTGAAAAAGCCGGTCTAACCAAGACTGATTCAAAAAAAGCTCTTGATGCTTTCCAAACAGTGGTGAAAAATGAAATGAAAGCTGGAAACAAAGTTGCGATCATTGGTTTCGGAACATTCTCTGTAACTAAAAGAGAAAAACGCACCGGCACTAACCCACGTACAAAAGAACGCATCACAATTCCTGCAAAGTCTACTGTACGTTTCAAACCGGGTAGTGAACTTGAACTTAAGTAACAGCTTGTTTTTCACTCCCAAACGTCAGAATTAGGATATCCACAGCTGTTGAGCTGTTAAGCTAATGGTAACACTTCTATTTACAAATAGAGGTGTTATTTTTTATTTTAACGGCATGGAGAAAAAGGATTTCTGACAACTCCTTTTTGTATAATATCCTGTCCGAATACATAATATCAGTTTGAGATTGTAGCCTTAACTTCTCCTGTAAACGCCTATAAAATCTTCTCCAAACAGATTCCTTTTTGTGTCTAAATCGGTTAAAACTTGAAAAGCAAGACCTGATTCCAAGAAATCAAAACCTGACTGTAATAAAGCAAGGTTTGCTTCCTACAAATCAAATCCCGGTTTCCGGACATCAAAGCTTGATTTATAAAACGATAAGGCTTCAAAGAAACTTATATATCGGATTAAACCGTTTTCCATAACTATTAAACAAAAGTTGTCCCAAGGGAAAAGTTCGATAAGGGGCATAGATTTCGGAGCATTGAAGCCATAACACCTTTTGGTCGGCTTATATAAAAAGAGTCCCGACTCGGTATAAAACCAAAGCCGGGACTCTCTATCAAACAATATGTCTTGTATCGGAACTAAAATCTTTCCGGTCTATTCCACAAATGTAATCTCTGCAGCCGAAGCAAAATCTGCTCCCGTGTGAGAGCTAAGAGCATTGAAACGAATGTATCGAGTGCGAACAGGAGACTTGAACATAACGGTCTTCATCTGCTTAGACTTGTCGAACTCTCCCGTGATAACAGGATCGCTCCATTTCTTTCCATCGTTACTGATCTGAACGGAATAAGCTTTGATGCGACCGTTATCCGAATCGTCCTGTCTTGGCAATAGCGTAAAGCCTTTGAGCTCTGTCTCTTTGCGGGCATCGAAAGAGATCCAATGAGGATAGCTTGCTACCGTTACAGAGTACATGCTATGCCATATCGTCTCTGTGTCTTGATCCAGCATATTTGTCGCGATACCCACTTCCGGCTCTTCACTTGAAACCTCTGCAACAGAAACCTTGACAACGTTTATCTTGTCAAAACTATTCATACTCTTCAACCATGGAGTCTGCTTGCTGTATGCGGTAACCACTCCTCCTTCTCTCATTTCAAATGGAGCATTGTACACCATTGGTGACTTTCTCTTGCTCGAACTAAGAGTATAGAGAATATCCGAACTATTTGCTCCATCCGCAGAAAGTGTTACCTCTCCGTCAGTAGAACGAACAATAGAAAGAGGTTTTACATCGGACAAAGAGACTTTGGACAGTTCTGTGGCATCTGTTCCGTTGAGAGGACGAATCAAAAGAGCATACGTGTGAGAGTCTGCTTTGATTCTATCATGATTGAGAGGAGGTCCTTGTCCACAGCTGAAGCCTCCAAGCCCCATCACCGCCTTGTCGAGGTGTATATGATTAGCACTGCTTTCTGGTAGCTCATACCAGTGCGGAGCTAAAGTCATCTCTAATGCGCTCCAAGGTAGAGCCGAAACAGACATTTTTTCGGAAGAGACAAAGAGCATTCCGACACCCTCTTTATCTGTCAGAGAAGCCCACTTAACCCCTTCCCTATTGCCCATGCTCTGAGGTTTTGGGAACGGAACAAACTGCTCTTCCACGCTGCTGCTGTACTTACCCATATAGGCTCCGGCTTTGCGGTCGGCATAGTTGTTGTGCTCTCCCAGACCATAATAGGTGTATTGAGACAAGCACTTAGGTGTCTGAATATAGTAGCCCAGTCTTGGCAGATCTGCCGTCGGTTTATTGGAAGATATATTGGCTTGGAGTTCTATCGACCCATCAGGGTATATCGTCCAAACAAGATTGGAGGTAAACTTGAACGGATTTCCACTCTTATTTTCATCCTTAACCTTTTCTATTTTATAGTGTCCGCTTGATCCTCCTGTTATCCAGAATGAGCCGTCTGCTTGAGATTCGACCATTGTGGAAACCTTTACAGTACCATCCTTGGCGATATGACTTCCAAAGTAAACAGCCTTATGCTTAAGGTCGTGAAGCCCATTCTCCACCCAAGAACGATAGACCCAAATGTCATTATCCGTAGGTGCACGGAAAGCATCCAATGTTATAGCAGTACCCTCTTTCAGCATCTGCTTGCCGGCGTATTCCAAAGAAGTGATAGAGCCGATACGCTTATCGAAGACAATGGTAAACTCATTTCCCTTTATGGTCATACTCTCCGGCGTCTGTTTTACTTGGGGTTTAACAGAGTGTTGAGTTGTTATAGCGCCTTTCACTTCTGCAGTTTGAAGAAGAAGTTGCTCTTCCATCTGAACAAAATCTTTCTTTGCCCATGGTTCGTCATTAGCCAAATGAAGTTGCACTTGGACATGGTAGTCGGCATATTTGTCAAGTTCAATCCCGGATACAGGTAGAGTTATGACAGCCTTTTTACGTGGCGCGATGACAGGTATATCGAGTCTGACAGACTTTTCACGCACACCATCTTTTATGATGGTATATGTAAGATATAGATCCGAAAGGTCTGTAAAATAGCGCTTGTTAAAGATCTCAATCTCTCCTTTGTCACGATCTTTCCATGTAATACCGGCATTCTGATACACCTTCTTCACTTCCCCAAATACAGGCTTGGGTGTATGGTCCGGGAAAAGAATACCATTCATACAGAACATACCGCTATTCGGCTTGTCTCCGAAATCTCCTCCGTAGGCAAAGAATCGGGTTCCACTCTGTGGATCGGTCTTGTAAAGAGCCTGATCTACCCAGTCCCAAATGGCTGCACCACAGAAGAAGTTTGTGCTCTCTATTGCCTCCCAATAGTCGGAGAGATTACCTCCGGCATTACCCATAGAGTGGGCATACTCTGAAATATGGAAAGGATACTTGATATTTTTATATGTTCCTTTCACCGCTTCTCTGGTCCAAGCAATGGAAGGATACTGATTGGAACCCATATCCACAATGGAATTGTTACGCTCATACTGTACCGGACGAGAAGGGTCAAAGCTGTTGAGAGCTTTGTAAGCGTGTACAAAGTTTTCGCCGGGACCGGCCTCGTTGCCCAAAGACCAAATCACCACAGAAGGAGAATTGACATGAGCAGCAGCCAACTCCATTACCCGTCCGACGTGAGCATCCTTAAACTCCGGAACGTGAGATAGCGACTCTTTACCATAATAATATTGGTGGCTCTCTATATTGGCTTCATCTTCAAGATAAATACCATAAAGGTCGCATAAGTAGTACCACTGGGGGAAGTTGGAATAGTGAGAACAGCGAACATGATTGATATTGCCACGCTTCATGAGCATTATCTCCTCTATCATCTGCTCTGTTGTGATGGTATTTCCACTCTCAGGATTGATCTCTTGACGGTTTACACCTTTCAACTTTACAGGCTTACCATTGATATAATAGTAGCGTCCGGCAAGACCAAACTCATCATCTTTTGCTTCTGTATCCTTTATCTCCACTTGACGGAAACCGACAAGGGTAGATACCGTCTCTATGATTCGTCCCTTTTTATCTTTAAGCTTAGCCACAAGAGTATAACAGTGTGGAGCTTCAGCACTCCAAAGATCAGGTTTTTTCAGATCCAAAGTAGTTTCTACAACCGTTCTGCTCTGCTTTTCAAGCCTGTTCAAGGAAGACAAAACAGGTTTGGAGAGTTCGACAGGAGAGTTGCTCTGGCTATAAAGCTTATTCTTGAACAGCTCATAAGAGATACTATACCCTTTCTTTACTCTCTTTGATGAAAGATTGCGAACTTCTGCTTTGATGCTCAAACGACCATCGCTATATCCGTTCATCAAAGAAGGAATAACAACCAAATCTCTTAGCTGAACATCTGGTTTGGATGTAAGATATACACTTCTGAAGATACCCGGAAGTCTCCACATATCCTGTGCTTCAAGGAAAGAGCCATCCGAGTTGCGATATACCTCTACCGCAACGCTATTCTCTCCTTTTACGAGATAAGAGGTAATATCAAAAGAGGCGGTATTTCTGGAGTTTTTGGAAAAACCGACATAGGTTCCGTTAATCCAGAGATAGAAGAAAGAGTTAACGCCATCGAAGTTCAGATAAACTCGTCTTCCGGTCCAATCAGCGGGGATATCGAATGTTCTGCGATATGAACCCACCTCATTTCTGTCCTTATAGGTAGTCCAGTCTTTAGGAGGCGTACGCATAACTCCACCTTTCCAGTCTCCAACAGCAACCTTATGCTGGAAAATTACAGGCTGATTGGCATAGATAGGTGTACCATACTTTAATGATCCATCTTTTTGGATTCCAACGACATTCCAACAAGAAGGAACTGTTATATCATCCCATTGGGATACATCGTAAGCCGGACGGAAAAACTCCACAGGGCGTTCATTAGGATTCCCGACCCAATGAAACTTCCACGTTCCATCGAGACTCTTCCAATAACTGCTATTTTGTGGTAAAACAGCTCGTGCTTCGTCCACGGATGCAAAAGAAAACATCCAAGCGTGTGGCTGTTCTTTATTCAGAGAAAGGCGTTCGGGGCTTTCCCACTCCTTCCCGGTAGGAGAAGAATGCACTCCGTACTCGTACCCTTGTAAGCTGTGAAGCTGTGCATAGGCATTCGCACCACACAGCAACAAAACAAGCGATAAAAAGATTTTTTTCATACTGATAACTACAATTTTGTCTTTTGTGGAGTTAATAAAACCCACACAAAGTGGGCTTTTTCCGAAAGACGAAGATAATCATTTTATATTTCTCGTACAAGCCACTAAAATTCAGTCTGTAACACAATATCAGAAGTAAATAATGGTCAGTAATCAGGAGGTATATTTATTCAACAAATCACTATATATAGGTATTGAGATTGATATGGAGAAAAGATACCTTTGCTCGTTCAAAAACTTTAATTCAACATTCTAAATTATTATGAAGCGTAGCTCTAAAAAATGGGGACTTTGGGCTCTTATATGCCTCTTAGTTGTGGTCTCTTTAGGAGTAGCTTGGTTCAAACTTGCTGCTCCAACAAAAATAGCTCTGTATAACTTCCCTCAATTTCAGGTTGCGGGAATAGCTTTGTCCAATCAAGATCCTATGATCAAGTTTGAAGCCGTTGATGCAGAAGAAGTTGATCGTCTCAGTAAGTTTGACTTCGTACTCGGCTTTGCTATGGGTCTTAAGATTTCAGAAGCAGAAAGAGCAACCATACAAAAATTGGCTGATAAGGGTACACCTATATATATGTCATCAGTCACAAATCCTCAAAATGATATTTGCAATCTCGATAGCATTCATATTAAAGCCATATCAGGGTATCTCGGAAGCGGAAATAAGCTAAACTACCAAAATATGGCTCGCTACATCCGGAAGGAGATAGACAAAAAAGTGCTATTTGTAAAAGAGCCTCAACCTGTGGTAGAGAATCAGTCTAACGTTTTCTTTACTTCCGTAGATGATAAGTTCTTTGCAAGTAAGGAAACCTATGAAAGCTATCTCAAATCACAAAACAAGTTCAATGAAAAAGCAGGAAGAATAGCAATTCTACCCGGTATTCATGATCCGTTCAGTGGAAATAGAGAGCACCTTAACAGCATTATTTCTTCTTTTGAAAATGCAGGATATATGGTTTATCCCATTGCTTGCGATATGGACAAGCGAGTAGCTTATCTTGACTCTATTCAACCGGATGCCGTAATATATTTCCCCCACGGACGTATAATGATGGGTAATGGAGAGGTAACGGTAGACTGGTTGAAAAAACGCAATATTCCGGTTTTTGCGCCTCTCTCAATAATGCAGCTGAGAGAGAAATGGGAGGCTGATCCAATGGGAATGTTTGGAGGATTTATGGGGCAAAGCCTCGTAATGCCGGAACTGGATGGTGCTATCTACCCCTATTCTCTTATCGCTCAGGAAAAAGATCCAAGCGGTCTCTACCTATTCAAAGCCATGCCCGAACGTCTAAAGACTTTTACCGAAATCGTATCCAATGTTATCTCTCTTAAACAAAAGAACAATGCGGATAAAAAGGTTGCCATCTACTTCTTCAAAGGTCCGGGACAAGCCTCTCTTGCAGCTCAAGGGCTTGAAACTATTCCGGCTATCTATAATCTCCTTAAAAGGATGAAAGCAGAAGGCTATAACGTAGAAAACCTCCCGAAAAGCGTAAAAGAGTTTGAAAAGATCATCATGAAGCAGGGAGCAATACTAAGTACTTATGCGGAGGGAGCTTTTGATACTTTCATGAAAGAAGGAAACCCTGCTCTTGTAAGCAAGGCAGACTACGAAAATTGGGTGGCAAAAAGTCTTACTCCGGAGAGATATGCCGATGTTATCTCCACTTATGGAGAAGCTCCCGGTTCATACATGAGTACAATGAAAGATGGTGTCCCACACATTGCCGTATCCAGAATAGAGTTTGGGAATATAGCTCTTCTACCTCAACCCATGGCAGGTTTAGGAGATGATGAGTTTGCAATAGTTCACGGAGCAAAAATGGCTCCTCCTCATACCTATATAGCTTCCTATCTATGGACACAGCATGAGTTTAAAGCGGATTTGATGATGCACTTCGGAACTCATGGAAGTTTGGAATTTACTCCTCAAAAACAAGTTGCTTTGAGTCACCAAGACTGGCCGGATAGACTTGTGGGCTCTGTGCCACACTACTACTATTATACGATAGGAAATATTGGAGAAAGCATGATGGCAAAGAGAAGATCTTACGCTACTACAATATCTTATTTAACTCCAGCTTTCATGGAGAGCCAGACGCGCGGACTCTTTTCTAAGTTGCAAAACAGGATCAGAGACTACTACAAAGCAGATCCTGAAAAGCAGGAACAGGCTTCTATTGCAGTAAAGAAGATTGCCATGGAAATGGGAATTCACAGAGATCTTCGCCTTGATAGTATAGCAACAAAGCCTTATACAGAAGAAGAGATAGAACGGATAGACAACTTCGCCGAAGAAATTGCCAATGAAAAAATGAATGGTATGCTCTATACCACGGGGGTTCCTTATGAGTCTGAAAAGATCTCATCGACAGTGCTTGCAATGAGTGCCGATCCTATCGCTTACAGTGTTGCAAACCTTGATAGAATGAGTGGAAGAGTAACAGAAAAAGAACTCAATAATAGACCATTGTTCACACAGCGCTACTTGGAACCGGCTAAAACTCTTGTTCGTCAAATCTTAGCGGGCAAGATGGTGGATAATACACTTGTTGCATCCGTAGCAAAGATAAATGTTGCTGAAATTGAACAATCAAAACAGATATTGAAGCCCGCAAGACCTATGATGATGGGAGGAGGGGGAAACTCTTCCGGCAGTATGGGCAGACCTAAGAGCAGTACTTCAGGAGAGCATGCTCACTCAAAAATGGCAAAAGGAGGACATCCTCATGCAGCAAATGCTGAGAAACCGGCAGAGCATCCACACTCAAAAATGGCAAAAGGTGAGCATCCTCACGCAGCAAATGCTGAGAAACCGGCAGAGCATCCACATGCAAAAATGGCAAAGGGAGAGCATCCTCACGCAGCAAATGCTGAAAAACCGGCAGAACATCGGCACTCAAAAATGGCAAAAGGAGGACATCCTCATGCAGCAAATGCTGAGAAACCGGCAGAGCATCCGCACTCAGCTATGGGAATGAAAGCAGAAGCTCCTACAAAAGAGGCAAGAGATCGTGCTCGTGCAATACTTGAAATAGAGCGCACAATAACCAATATTCAACGATATAGAAGTGCCCTATTGGAGAGTCCCGAAGCAGAACTAAGCGGTATCATCAATGCTTTCAACGGAGGCTATATTGCTCCATCTTCCGGTGGGGATGCTGTGGCGAACCCTAACGCTGTTCCTACCGGACGCAACCTCTACTCTATCAATGCAGAGAATACACCTTCGGAAGTTGCATGGGATCGTGCCGTTGCTTTGGTGAGCTCTACGCTGGAACAATACAAAAAGCAACACGGAGAATATCCAAGAAAAGTCAGTTACACTTTCTGGAGCAGTGAGTTTATAGAAAGCGAAGGTACAACCATTGGTCAAGCTCTTTATATGCTTGGGGTGGAACCTATAAGGGATACATTTGGAAGAGTTTCGGATCTTCGTCTTATCCCTGCAAAAGATCTCGGACGTCCTCGTATAGACATTGTTGTTCAAACATCCGGGCAGTTCCGCGATCTGGCTGCTTCTCGTCTGATGCTACTCAGCAGAGCTGTGGAAATGGCAGCAAATGCAGAAGATGAAGGCGAATATGAAAACCAGGTAAAGAGCTCCACAGTGGAAATAGAGAGACAGCTGGTTGAAAATGGTCTTTCTCCCAAAGCCGCTCGTGAACTTTCCACAAAGAGAGTGTTCGGTGGAATCAATGGCATGTATGGAACCAATATACAAGGTATGATTACAAGCAGCGACAAGTGGGAGTCCGAGAAAGAGATTGCCGATGTCTATATCAACAACATGGGAGCAATATACAGCGACAGCAAGGAGTGGGGAGCATTCCAAGCCGGACTTCTTCGCAGTGTTCTGCACAACACGGACGTCATCGTACAACCTCGTCAAAGCAACACATGGGGAGCATTGAGCCTTGACCACGTGTATGAATTCATGGGAGGTATGAACCTTGCCATCCGTAACGTTACGGGTAAAGATCCTGACGCATTCTTTGCCGATTACAGAAATCGTAACCGTACCCGAATGCAGGATCTTAAAGAGGCCATCGGAGTGGAAGCCAGAACCACTGTGCTCAATCCGGTTTACGTCAAAGAGATCATGAAAAGCGGCTCTTCTGCTGCCGGGGGACTTGTCGAAATCTTCACAAACACATTCGGCTGGAACGTTGCAAAGCCCAACGTGATAGACAAAGAGCTCTGGGACGAACTATATAATATGTATATAGCCGATACTCAAAACTTGGGAACAAGAGAGTTTTTCCGCACCTCCAATCCTGCAGCCCTGCAAGAGATATCAGCCATTATGCTTGAGACACACCGCAAAGGTATGTGGGCGGCAAGCGAAGAGCAGATCAAGACTCTCGTGGAGGTTCACAAAGAGATGGTAACAGAGTTTGGTTCTTCCGGCTTCGGCTTCTCTGCCGGCAACAAGAAGCTCCAAGACTTCATTTCACAAAAGCTTCCGGAGCAAGATGCCGCAGCCTACAGGAAGAGCTTGAACACCATGCTGCAGTCTTCTTCCGATACCAAAGTGGAAGCGAAAGACGGCATCCGCTTGCAGAAAGAGAGCTCGGAAGTGATGGAGTCTGACAACGACAGCAGCATGAAGACCGGCATCATCATCGCTGCGGCTGTAGTCGTTCTATTCATTATCCTTATCTTTGTGCTTCGGAAAAGAAGAACAAAAACAGCTTAACAGCAGGAGAAAGAGATGGACATTCTCATTCAGATCCTCATACTATTCATATTCATCAACACACTTGTCAAGCTTTCCTTTTGGAAGCTTTGGCAAGTGGTGTTGTTTACGCTCGTTTACGGGCTATTTCTGCTCATCGCCTCGCCGTATGCCACTCAGAGCTCCAAGGTAGAGTTTCAGGCACTCATGCAGAACAGCGCGATACTTGCGGACATTTCCGTCCTCATCACGATAGAGTCCGCACTCTGTCTCGCCTTTGTTTTCACGGCGTTTCATCAGAAATACCATGACAACAAGAAAGTCTGGGTAAAGCTCCTCTACTGGTACCCTACCCTGATGCTCTTCCCTGCCCTCTACTACCTTTTGGCGCAGACGTTTTACGCCTTTCCGGGCGTCTCCTTCGACGGTATCACTTACGGCATGATGGCTGCGGTGGTCGTGGGTCTGTCCCTGTTCAGCTACCTGCTCAGGGCGTTCTTGCCGGAGAAGAGCATCCGTCTTGAGGTGCAGCTTCTGTCCGCGCTTTTCGTCTGTGTGCTGGGGCTCATCACCACAGGAAGTTCGCAAGTGGTGTATGCCGCGCCGGAAGTGATCACAGGCTCCTCCGTCACTATCGTGTACGCACTGATGGTGATTGTGGCGGTGATCATTCTAGGCATAGGGGTGCACAAATGGAAATGGATCATCAAAGACCGCGCTCGCCGCAAACGAGAGCAACACTCTTAACATCCGCATCATATCATCACAACTCATAATGGAAACAATCTCAAAACTACTTTTTTTCGTAGCCAACAGTCTGCTCATCCCGGACATCATCATGCTTCTCATTCTTTTCGGACGCTCCCTGCTTCTGTTGGGCAGCTTCTACAACCAGTTCATGATCAAGAGGGCAAACGACAAGGCACTGAACCAAAAGATAAAGGCTGCCACAAGAGAGACCATCGAAGAGATCAAGGAGAGCCTTCCGCGCAAGGACAACTCGCTTTTCGTGCAGTATCTCCGCGACCTGCTCACCCATCCGGCAAACGAAGCCTACTCGGACTTCCTCATCTCCGGTTTCGAGAACGAAGCACAGAAAGACCTTGCCATCTCGAAGATCCTCGCAAAGATGGGTCCCATACTCGGACTCATCGGGACGCTCATCGCCATGAGCCCGGCGCTCGTAGGGCTTTCCACCGGCGACGTATCGGGCATGGCATACAACATGCAGGTAGTCTTTGCCACCACCGTCGTGGGGTTGGTCATCAGCATCGTGGGTCTCCTCACCCAGCAGATCAAGAGCCGCTGGTACGCCAAAGAGGTCAATCAGCTTGAATACATCTCCAGAATACTCACAGACAACCGATGAAAAGCAGAAGACGCATACCTCTGTTTGATAAAGAGGACGATTCCGATCCGCTAAGCGTCGTAGTCAATCTCTTCGACGTTGCGATGGTCTTTGCCGTGGCACTCATGGTGGCGATGGTGATGCACATGAACATGACCGAAGTCTTCACCCAAGAGGAGTTTACCGTAGTGAAGAATCCCGGCAAAGAAGACATGGAGATCATCACCAAGAAAGGCAACAAAATAGAGCGATACACCCCATCCAACGAGCAGACCGATGCTTCCGGCTCCAAAGGACGCCGCGTGGGAGTGGCTTACGAGCTCGAAAACGGAGAAGTGATCTACGTGCCGGAGTAGCAAATCCGCACCACTCCTCCACCGACATATCCGGTCCGAGTCTTGGCTGTCATTTATGAAAAATCATAAGTGGCGGCCAAGACTTTTTTTGCACCTCCGCCTCCGACAAAGATGGAGACGGAATTCCGTATATGCAGAAATATTTTTCCGTATATGCAGAAATATTTTTCCGTATATGCAGAAATATTTTTCCGTATGTATAAGGATTCTACGCTCTGCGGAAAGGGGGAAAAACTTTGGTGCATCCGCCCGAAATCGGCTTCCCCGAAACGGAACGGCAGGGCATCTGCTTTTGGCATCTTCCGGCGGAGTTGTTCGGATGCTATTTCGTCTCTCAAATTCGCTGTTCTCAAAGAAATTCCCTAAATTTCGGCTCGGATATTTAACCGCTTTACCTAAAAACACAACAACTAAGCCACATAGAGATACAATGAAAATACTTATCGTGGAAGATGAACCCCAACTTCAAGAACTTATCGCAGAGACTCTCACGAAAGAAAGATACATCGTGGAAATAGCAAAAACACTCTCTGAAGCAAGGGAGAAGATAGGTCTCTACTCTTATGACGGGGTACTCCTCGACCTTATGCTGCCGGACGGTAGCGGGCTTACCCTGCTGGAGGAGATGAAACAGGCAAAAAGACAGGAACGTATCATCATAATCTCCGCACGGGATGCCGTCGAAGATAAAGTCAAGGGGCTGGAGCTCGGAGCCGATGACTACCTTTCCAAACCTTTTCATCTGATAGAATTGTCTGCCAGACTCCGCAGCGTCATCCGCAGAAATCAGAGCGGAGATCTCTCCATCTCCCTTGGGAACGTGGAGATTTTCCCGGATAAATTCTCCGTAACCGTGTCCGATAACCGGCTTGAACTCAACAGAAAAGAGTACGACATCCTGCTCTACTTTGCCAACAGAGTGGATCGCCTCGTACGAAAAGAGCTTCTCGCAGAAGCTGTCTGGGGGGATAATATAGATCAGGTGGACAACTTCGACTTTATCTACACACAGATAAAAAACTTGCGAAAGAAGCTGCAAGATTCGAACGCAAACATAAAGATAAAGTCCGTCTACGGCATCGGTTACAAAATGGTCATGGAGTAGCCGACATGAAAGGAGGTCTGCCTACAAGTAAATGGAGATCTGCTCCAAAGGCTTCTCCCCTATAAGCGTAGCGGCAGTGCAGTAGGGATTGTCTTTTCCCCCAAGTATATACTTGGTCTTGGACAGAGCCAAAATCTCCGCCATGGCTTGTATCACTCCCTCTACCGTATCCGGGTCTTTCTGCAGCTTGGGCGTGAAGACTCTCGACCCGAAGATTGTCGCGATCCTGTCCCGATCCTCATAATTGTCCGCCGACAGGAAAAACTTCACGGACGGATCTGTCTCTATCAGCTTCTGCATACGTCTTATATAAAGGTCTATGGGATCTTGCCGCCACGAGTACTGCTCGTCTCCTCTCAGGATGTGAACGCCTATGACGTTCTCCGTCCACCCCGAACAGATCGAACGCACCGCACTGACTACCTCAACCGAAGGCATGAGATTGTCGAACATTCGGGGCGTTATGTAGAATGCTCTGTTCAGTGCCAGCCAGATGTCGATATTTTTTCCGGAAGAAAGGGTCGTAACAATCTCTTTTCTCAGCTCCTCGTTTGACGCATAGTGGTCGGAGTTGATGCAGTGATCGTACGCCCATAACGCGTGAAGCTTGGAAAGAAAAAAGTTGCGACCATTGGGGATGTCTCTGAAGATGTGGTCTTTGATCGTAGCATTCCTCACGGATACATATTTCTCATCAAAGCTGATATCGGGATGAAACAGACGTTCAAACTCCGAACACAGCTCCGGTGTCTTAAACCAAACAATCTCCACCGGCTTCTCTATGCTGGAAAAGTAGGAAATGGCAGAGCTTACTGCCAAAAGTCTGTTCGCAATGTTCCCAAACGGTATCAGGGTAACAACTCCTTGTTCTTCGGTTTCTTGTGTCATACTCTTTTCCTAAAGTTTTTATAGAGATTCGATATGTACTGAGACAGCTCCGGCAGTATTTTCAGTCGAAGCACCATTGCAACGGGTACGGCAACAAAAATAAAGCTTTTGATGATGGCATCAAACCAGATATTCCCTCCGATCACCTCCATCTGCCATAACGAATGCGACACGAGCAGAACGCCTATTATGACAAACAGGAGAGCAAATCTGCCACTGAAAGGAGATACGCCGAGCTTTATCTTTATAATAAACTGAGATATCGTGTAGCTGATAAAACAGGTGATGAGCGTGGCTATGGATGCTCCCGTCATCCCTAAAAGAGGGATAAAGTAGTTATTTGTCAGGATGGTAAGTATCGTGAGCAGGAATGTGATAAGTATGGTATAGTAGTAGTAGCGAGAGTATCTGATGACGGAGTTGCCGAAGTTAAATGTTATCTCCACAAGCTTCGACAAACCGAGATAAAAGACAACCCACTTGCCTTGGGAATATATTTGCGAGTTGGGTATTACAGTAAAGATAAAGTCTATGTTCACCCAAATAAGCAGAAATATAAATCCTCCCACAAAAAGCTGATACAACGCAACCTTTTTGTAGAGAGCTTGCAGCTTAAGGGTGTCCTTATTCTTCAATGCCTCCGAAGCTATCGGAGCAGTTATGGCAAGAAGCGAACGAGAGGGAATCTCTATTATAGCCACGATGAAGAAAGCTATCGTATATATCCCGGCATAGTTTAGTCCCATCTTTGCGGATACCATAAATATGTCCAAGCGGCTGACGATGCTTCCTCCCAGTGCAGACAATACCACCAAAAGCGTGTAGTTTAGAAAATCTCTCTTCTGCTCTTTGGGAAACTCGATCCTCTCCTTTAAGGCATAAGGCGATAGTCTTGAAACATATCCGAACTGCAATAGTGCCACCAATCCGTAGCTTCCTACGAAAATCCAGATGAAAGCGTCAAGAGTTAAATTGAATGTGGCATACCCGACATAAACACCTATCAACAACAAGCGTTGGGTTACCTCTTTATGAAAGCGAGGTACTACAATCTTCTGTTTGATGGACGAATAAACCTCCAACAGATTCTGATACAGCAGAAAAAGCATCAACGGCAGTACCATATAATAGTACTGCACGAATAGAGAGGAGTTCTTGGAAAAATATGAAGATATGGGAACTTCCAGTAAAATGTAAAGGAGCCCGAAGAGTACCACCCCCAGTAGCGGAAAGAGCAACATAAGAGACAAGAAACCCCTTTCCTGCCCGTCTTCTCGCTTAAAATAGGGATAGTATCTTATGGAAGACGTGTGTACTCCGAGTATCGCAAATGTGCTCAACAGCAGTGCTGCCTCAAACAGTACACGGGTAAGACCTATCTCTTCTGCCGTGAGATAGGTTACCGTGATGAAGAAGGTCGTAAGAAAGCCTATAAAAGCTCCCAGATAAGTTACGACCGTACCTCTTAAGCTCTGTTTGAGTATGACTCCCATCAGAAAGGAAATCTGCCTATATACCTTGCCAGAAAGCAATATCTATCTTGCTCTCTACATCCTTCTCTTTCTCATCAGGCAAGACATGGAAGAAGTTGTATCCGGTACGCTGTTCCAACTCTTTTATCGTTATGGTATAGAGACCGAGTTTATTGGAAGTCGGAATATCCTTATGTTCTATTATAAAACCTATGGAGTAGTGCTTCCCATCCTTAACCTTCAAAAGAGCCATGAAGTAGTACTTCGGAATAGGAACGGAGAGAGCACTGTTGTTCTTAGGGCTTATGTGTCCCAAGATATCTCCATTATATATTGTTCCACCCTTTACAACATAGAGCGTATCGCAAGAGTTTCTATCCCGTCCCCACTGCAAAACCCTTTCCTCAAGCTTTTGCCAGATACCTTGATTAAAGGAACTCTTCTGCGGACTGATGTTGGAGTAGTAGAACGTCTGCATATTGGCTTCTCTCGAGAAGCTCCTATCGCTCGATGCCACAAGGTGTCCCCTGTCTGTTCCGGAAGGGAATGTTCCACCGATACATACATTATCGGGCAGATTCGGATCGCAGCTCCACGCATCTGTTCTGCCTACTTTCTTTTGAGAGGTTATGGCATCGAATCTGAAAGCCACCCATCTGTTATGCTTCTCTTTAAGGTCGTACTCTTGGGAGTAGTTCACTATTGTTGTGCCTCCCAAAGAGACTTTGTAGTCTATAAACTTATGGTTCTTATCATTGGAAAGCAGAGGTATCTCCATCCTCTTATCGGGTGGAGTGATAGGATTATCGGGGAGCGGTGATGGCTTCTGACGGAATGTTACCGTAATGGTAGTAGTGGGGAAAAATACAGTCAATTCGCCTGTACGCTCCTCAAAAGAGGGATTAGGCTGTACAAAAAGAGTGATCGCCTTGTCTCCTTGTCCCTCAAGATTCTGGTCGGTTTCCACCCATGCTCCTGTTCCTTTCTGCCACTCAATTTTCCACTTTTTGCTACTCTCGATCCGCAGGATGAGCTGTGCCCCCTGCTCGGAAAGCGGTTGTTCCGTTACGTTTTCTATATACGCCTTATCTTCTTTGGGCTTTTCCTGATTGATCTGCTGCCCTTTACATCCCGCAAGAAGAGAGAGCAGAGAGAAAACCAATACGAGAGTTATTGATGTCTTTTTCATAGCATTCGACTGTCTTTTTATAATAATCCAAACTATCTGTTACTACCAACGCCAAGAGGCATTGAGAAAATAGGTCATGCCATACATATACATATAGCGTTTTTCTACCGGTGTCAGAAGAGAGGCATCTCCTCCTTTCGGTTTGTTCCATCTGTTCTGCATCTGATCCCATCCCTGTACCTTAATATCTGTATTATTGAGCACGTTGGATGCACTCACATTAAGAGAGAGTGTGTATCGCTTTGCCACTTTCCAAGATCCTCCTACTCTGGCATCGAGTGTGAAGTGTCGTCCCAACTCTTCTTGACGAGTATATTCGGATCGAAATCCTGATGCCTTTTGCAGTCTCTCCGTATGAAGGGTTGGATTGATCTTGACATAAGCCCTTCCGGCATAGTTCGCAGTAACTTCCGCATACCATTGGTAAGGAGAGTTATAAGAGAGAGTTACCGATGCCATCTCCATCGGTGCTCCGGCTATCTTCGTCCCATTCCACTTCACGACCTCACCGTCTGTCCCTTGGTTCGAGTTATTGGAATAATGCGAGAGCATTGCACTGCCGATATGGCTGTTATCCGAAACGGCTCCAACCAAGATAGCCCTCACTGTAGGAGAGATCTTGAGTTCCACTCCTGCTTCTACCCCGATGTACTGCTCTGCCACACCCGATAAGAGATAGTGATCCATGGTGTTTCGGGTATCATTATAGAAAGAGATTCTATCGCGTTTATCCCAAATACGAGTCATATACCCTGTCAGTCGTGCCTTTACAAATGCGTTCCGGAGAAGATAAGATAACTCTCCGGAGAAACTCTTTTCGGCATTCAGTCCGGGAGTAAGTCGGTTGCTATTTTCGGGAAGAAGAAAAGCTATATCCGCATAAGGCGCATTACGAGAAGTATAGAGATGTGCGGAGAGATAGTGTCTTCCATTGATCTTGTACTGCGCTCCCCCTTTCACCTTATAGGTAAAGTAATTGATGGCAGCCGACTTGCCCTTACTTTCCGAAGCGTGCGCTCCATTTTTCATAAAGCCTTCTCTAATAAGGTAATCACCACCTATCTCTGCTCCTATGAAGCTCTCCCATCTTCGGGAAGAGTGGCGAAGCTGTCCCCAAAGAGAGCTTTTCACATGACGTGTGGCGTAGAAGTAACCGAACTTATCTCCTTTTCGGACAACATTGTAGGGGTTATCCAAATCGCTAAAAGCATCTTTCCCGGTCAGATGGCTATCCACATCGTACCAGTAATCACCACTCAACAGATCCAGCACCCGGTTATAATATCTGCTGCTATTGCCTGAGACTGAAATACCACCATCCAATCTCACGGTATTGGACAGAGACGTATTCAGAAGAGAGGTGAAGACAAGTTCTCTTTGTCTCCTGTTTTTCCCGGCTACAATGTACTCCGATCTGTTTCCGACAGCAACGGGATTTCCGTTATCATCGGTCGGAGTATCACCTGAAGGATTAAGATTGCGATGCCGCATCTTGTCAAAATTTATGAACATATCGTGCTGCCCCGGTGCCGTAGAAGTAAATGGAGGGAACAGACGATAGTAGTCGGGGTAAGGATTGTCTCCTCTCCACTTCAACTCCGAAACGGAACTCCCCCCATCTCGATACCAAAGAGTTGTAGATAGGGTAGACATTGGAGAGATTTTCCAATCGTGAGTAAGCGTTGCCACCGGCTCGAATCTTTTAAGCACATGAGCATTTCGGAGCTTACCTCCATCCCTACCCACACCTCTATTGTAATAGTGACTGCCAAAAGCATCATAAGCCATACCCGAAGTTTCGGAGGTAAGACCTCGCTCCACAGGAGCGGCAAAAGCAGTAAGCGAAAGAGTATGCCGTGGATTCAGCTGCTTGGAAAGAGCAAGCAAAAAACTCTCTCCGAGATAGTGAGTACCTGCAACATAGCCTTCCTTACCGGCTCTTACACTTGCCGTAAGAGCCAATGACCATCCATTTTTAAGCTTTCCGGTGGAATAGTGTCCGATAATACGATGATTGTACAGCTCATTACTAAAAGAGTATCCGATGTGTCTCGATTTTTTCAAAGAGAATGCTTTCGCGGTAACGTGTTTGCTTCCACCTATGCCACCCATAGTATCATGGGCAGGAGATAATCCCCATGCCGTCCGCTCGTTTCCTGTAGCATCATTCAGCCCGGTCCATAGATACCATGGTTGCATACCGTCTTGAGTATCATTTATCACTACTCCATTGAACAGGAGAGAATGGTTTGCATCGCCATACTGTCTGGGCTGAAAAGAGAAAGCCCTCATGATACGCGAAGATCCAAGAACAAAAGAGTCGGAAGAAGCAGAGAGTAGAGATGGAATCTCCATCATGGAAAGCGGACTATTGAAGCCAAATACGCTTCTCTCTTTCGGTGTCTCTTCTCTGTTTTCAACCTCTTGTGCCTCCAGCGGTTGCAGGCAAGAAAACAGAGCGAAAAAAGCAATAATATGTTTTGTATATCTGTTCATCTTAAGATTCGGAGGTCATCAGACCTTTATCATGATACAAAGAACGCTATTTTGGCATAGATATGCAAGACAAAATCATGCGGTATCCGATTGGAATGAGAGAGCCGTTTTTATATATTCCATACCGAAAAATGCTCACTTTTTTCTCGCTCTCTATTTTGATCGGAGAAGGTGTTTTCAGAGCACGACCGAACTGTTAAATCCGCCCCGTTTTATTAACACAATTTCCGATACCTATTTACTCAAAATGATAAAGCAATATATTTTGTCGGCTTAAAGTATTTAACGAAACCGGTAAACGTATTTACCGATTTCATTTAATACGTTTACCGGATTCAATTAACGTGTTTAGAATTTTTAGCTATAGTGTTGGTAATTAGTGTTTTGAGGCTTTCTTCCCCCTTTTTTGCTGTTTTTTGGCACAAAATCACATTAAAATTTATTTACAAGCAGGAGTATTAAAATTCACACCTATTAACGCGAAAAAGCCCCATCAAACGGACTGAAGAAAAAATTTTTCCGAATTTGAGATTTTTCATATCAGACTGAAAACATGATATTTACAAATTCATCTTCTCTCTTGAGTTCAAAAATCGGATTTTGGGACGACCTTTCCGAGGGAATTTTCAGGCATCTGTTTTTATATAAAAGTTCCCGTCTTGTACCCTAAAAATAGAGGGTCGAACGGGTGGATATTATGCTCAAAATACTCTACCCTGTTTCCTTTACAATTCAGCCATTCAAAAGCCTCATGTTTGCCACCTGACCGACTAAAAACAATAAAGGGATCACGTGTGTGATCCCTTTATCTGTACATCGTCATAAAGATCCCTTGCAGACCTTTATGACTTCTTCAAAACAATTCTAAGTGTCAGTTTTTGGGAGTAAAAAAGAACTGTTCAAGACGAATATCCACCGGCTTAGTGCTATTATTGCGAATAAATATAATCTTAGCCTTTATCACATCTCCCCTCTTTGCCTCAAAAAGCTTTTTGTTTCGTGCATTCTGTTGCAGTTCTACGGGCTTGACTGTGTCGACAGACTCTCCGGCAAGAAGGGTCAAACCTTCGGGCCAATCTTCCATACCGATATTGAGACGAAGCTCTGTAATGGTATAGAGATTATCCAGCAATATTCCCACATAATCACCGGTAGCCATAGTGGTGTATTCCAACTTCTTTACGATGAAAAGATTGCGCTTGCTATACGTAAGTGGCTGATGCTCAAAAGCCGGATTGTTGGTGTATATCTTATGAGGCAGATACTGCTGATCCGATTTCAGATCCGTACCGTACTGCTTGTTGTATTGGCTTACAAGAGTAGCAAAGAGCTTTGTTGCCGCAGGAAGCATTACTTTCTCCGCACTTTTTACTCCGGGTTGATGAGGATGAAGATCGGCTCCGGTATCTATCTTATACATCTCTTGTTGAAGAGTACGAATACGGTAGTAATGCTTCATAAAGGCAGTTCTATCTCCTTTTATTGCAGCATCTTGAAGAGCTATCACCTCTTGTCCGAGAGAGCCTACATGGATAAACATCGGAAGCCATAGACCAATCTCTTTCAGAAGTTGAGGATTGTCTGTGGAGTGTAGTAGTATATCGCCACTCTCTTCCATCTGTTCATACTCCGATCTGATCGCTTCTCTTTCTTCCGGTGTAGCAGTACCGGTCAGCCATTTTTGCATGATCGGAGCGATGTGTGAAGACTCTTCCCTGCGATAGCGATGCCCGTTTTCACCCAAGTCGCTATTGTGTTTGCCAACCACTTCCAATGCTTTGTAAGATTGTGGCATAACCTTTCTTAAGGAGGATAACCATGAAGTTTTTGGATCAAAACTCTTCATATTCCAGAGATAATCCCCTACGGAATAAACCGCTATCTTGGATGCCTCTGCGTGCTCCATAGGATTGGAGACAAATCCGCTTACCTTATCGGCAATCTCTTTACTGTTACCATACACGGGACCCAATAAGATATGGTCTCTGACATAATCGGTTACAGGGTAGTTCCACCAAATGTATGCCTTTCTGCCTATCTGCTCATTGATCCACTCCATGGTAGGGACATCAATATCGGCAACCACGGTATTGCCGGTCCACATAATGCGTATGGAGGGGTGGAGATTCTGACCTAAGGTCTTAAGGTATCCGCCTTTCACATTCGCCCATCCCTTGTTATACTCCGTAGGACAGATGATCAGTGGTGCCACATCTCCCTTTTTGGCAACAAAATTGGTATGTAGGAAGTTGAGCAGTTCTGCTTGTTTCTCTGCCTTTGTTCCCTCTCCCGAAATATCATCGAAAAAGACAGCATAAGCCCGAACACCTTTTTGGTACATCGCATCAAACTTGGAGAGAAGATTTTGACGATCCTCCTCGTTCCATTTGATGTCTTTCCCCGGGTGGATAGCCCAAACGAACTGAACCTTATTCCGATTTGCCACCTCGACCAAACGACGTATCTTTTCTGCCTCATCCGCAGGATAAGGAGCTCGCCAATGTGGTGAAGAGTGATAAGGATCATCCTTAGGTCCATATATATAGATGTTCATCTTGGACTCTCCTATTGCTTCTATCATACTCATTCGAGCTTCAAAGCTCCAGGGAGTACCATAAAAGCCTTCCACTACTCCGCGATCTTCAACATCGGGAGCATCTTTTATCTCCACCGGATATACCTCTTCCCTGCTCAGGATGTCCAATAGCGTCGAGACGCCATAGAATGTACCGGTTTCGTCAGCTCCTACAACCCACGCTCCTTGCTTGTCCACTTTGAGATAGTATGCGCCCGACTTGTTCGGAACACTCTTTGCGTATCGAGAGACAGCTCTATCCCCCACTTCTCCAATAGTAATGGTGAATGCCTTGCTCTTGATCTGACGCTGAAGGGTAAACTCTAACAATTTGCCATACGCACTTTTATCTGCCCACTTTTCTCCTTTAGCCACCGGATTGTATTGGGATAAAGCTATCGGAGTATCTCCCCAAACAATCGAATGAGGTACGGGAGACGGATTGTGTTTCTGCGCCCAAGCCAAAGAGGAAGAGCCCAACAACAAGGAACAAAAGAGTAAAACAGTCCTTAAACTCATGATTGAAACTTTTGTATAGTGGTGAAGTATTCTTGCTTGATCTTATCAAAGAGGGTCGCTACCGGGACAATCTCATTCAGCTGATAAGCCACTTGCCCTATTTCCAACTCTCCGGCAGAGAGGTCTCCCTCAAAAATGCCTTTCTTGCTACGCCCTCTGCCCAACAGTGTTGCCAGCTCTTCTTTTGTGGCACCTCGATCTTCGTAACTTATAACCTCTTGGGCAAAATCATTCAGAATCATACGTGTGGGAGACAGCTTCTTTAGCAACAGCATTGTTTCACCTTCGGATAGAGAAACAGACTTCTTCTTGAAGTTGTCATGAGCGGAACTCTCTTCGGTCAAAGCAAATGCACTTCCGATCTGAACGCCATCCGCTCCCAAACAGAAAGCTGCTGCCATGGCTCTTCCGCTACCTATACCTCCGGCGGCAATCAGGGGTATTTCTATCGCATCCGCAACCGAAGGGATAAGACACATCGTTGTGGTCTCCTCTCTTCCATTGTGTCCTCCTGCTTCAAAGCCCTCTGCCACTACGGCATCAACCCCTGCATCCTGACTCTTAAGAGCAAACTTGACACTGCTTACAACGTGTGCCACTTTGATTCCTTCCGATTGCAGTGTTTTGGTCCAGGTTTTAGGATTTCCGGCAGAAGTGAATACTACAGGAACATGCTCATCCATTATAATCTTCATAACCTCTTCCATATCCGGGTACATAAGAGGCACATTAACACCAAAAGGCAGATCTGTTGCTTTCTTAGCTTTTTGGATATGTTCACGAAGCACTTCCGGATACATGGAACCTGCTCCCATCAATCCCAATCCGCCTGCATTCGACACTGCGGTAGCCAGTTTATATCCGCTACACCAAACCATTCCTCCCGATATTATAGGAAAATCTATTCCAAACAACCGGGTTATTCTATTATTCTTCATCTCTGTATGTTTTATAAGTTTCGTAATAAGAAAGGGTAAAGATAACTATTTTGAGCAAGACTTCTTTGGGAAATATGTAAGAGAAGGTAAAGATCAAAATATGAATCTGAAGATGATTCAGAATAATTATGGTATAGTTGTTATTTATTCAGGTTTATTATTACATTTGCAATCGGAGCGTTTAGCAAGAATCTGATACAAAACGATGGGAAAGATCTATGTAAACCAATAATATTAACCCCTTGCTATCATTAGAGAAAACTCCAATGATGTTTTTTTTACGTACTAAATACAACTATGAAACGATTACTTTTTTGCTTAGCAGCTTTAATGCTTTTATCAGTTGGCTGTTCTAAGAACCAGAACAATGAGGTCAAGAAATTAACCTTGACGCTTTCTGCCGACAAGGCAACTTTTGTAGCGGATAACACCGATGTTGTTACTTTTAAGGTAATAGACCAAGACAACAAAGATGTATCTTCTAACGTAACCATTAAGGTTAATAACAACGCCATAAATGGCAACACATTCAAAACAGACAAGGCAGGCACTTATAAGGTTGTTGCTTCTTTGGATAAAACTGTTTCCAATGAAATAACCATCACAGCTCAGAAGTCCGATGAACTTGAAAAGGAAAAGACTCTTGTTTTAACTTCGGATAAGGCTTCTATTCTGGCTGACGGAAAGGATAAAATCACTTTTACTGTCAAAAAGAAAGATGGAACAGACATAACTTCCGATCCAAAAACCAAAATTAGAGTGGATGGTGTAGGAATAACCGGCAACACCTATATCTGCGCAAGTGCAAAAGAATACAAAGCTATTGCTTATTATGAAGAAGAAGAGTCTAATGAGCTGGTATTCCAAGCCAATCTCGCTCAAGCCATTAAGCTGGAAGCAGATGTTATTAAAGTCAATCTTGATGATTCTCCCAAAATCACATTTAAAGTTTCGGATAAGGATGGAAAAGACATCACAAAAGATTCTGAGATATTCTATGAAGAAAAGACCTTGGAAGGCAATGTATTCGCTCCTACATCTGCCGGCGACTTTACATTCAAAGCAAGATATCAAGGTAATATCTCTAACATTGTCAAGATTACAGTAGTAGCTCCTATATCCAATTTCTTCATAAAGCTCGATAAGGAAAGATTTACCGCCGATGGTGAAGATATTGCTTCTTTCATGTGTTTTGATGCAGACCAAAATGATAAGGATATTACAGAACTTGTAACATTTGAAGTAGATGGGAAAGATATAGAAAGCAACTATATCACTTCAAGACAGAAAAAGACATTTTTGGTAAAAGCAAAACTTAAAGGTAGAACTTCCCAGCCTGTATCCATTACAGCAGTTGATGAATTTGAACCAACAAGCAGATTATACGTAGAAGACTTTACCGGTCTTTGGTGTCCATATTGTCCAAGATATCTGTTTATGATGGAAGATGCGACAAAAGAGTCTAAAATTGTAGGCTTGGCTCTACACATAGATGATAAATGGAACTCACCGGAGTGTAAAAAGATTGCTAATAAGCTAAAAGTTCCAGGCTATCCTTCTATCGTGCTTTACAGAGATAAATTCTATAAACAAGGCGGTGATGTACAAACGCTTCTCACCCATAGAAAACCAACTACTGATGTCGGCATATCCATGAAAACCGATGTTGTTGGAGAAGAAGTCGTAGCAGATGTTAAGATCAAAGCAACAAAGGATATGAAAAAGATCAAGTGTGTTGCCATACTGTTTGAGAACAAGCTTGAAGGATGGCAAACAAATGGATTGGGTCAAAGTAATGGTCTTCCTAATCCTTTCAAATCCGAACATAGCCATGTCTATCGAACCAGCCACGGAGGTGCGACCTTCGGAAATCCTATCGAACTTACTGCCAACAAGACACTATCCCAAACTTTCAAATTCACAATGAAAGGCGATTGGAAAAAAGAGAATTGCGGTGTAGCCATATTGATCACAACCGAAGATGACAAAGTAATCAACGCCCAAAGAGCTAATGTGGGCTCAGGTTGTGGATTCTAAATATTATCATCATCCATTCTTTCCCTTCTTAGAGTGGAAAGGATGGATGATTTTTTTATCACATTTCTAAACTTTCTAAATCGTTATTGTAATGAAAAAACTTGCTATCGGGCTTATATTCCTATTCTGCTGTATATCGGCTCTGTCTGCTCAGAATGTAAAGATCGAAAAGCTAAATGGAGAGCATCAAAGCTTTTCCGAGGTCATCAAAGGTGGTAAACCTGTGATTGTTTCATTTTGGGCAACCTGGTGTAAACCTTGTATCAATGAAATGGAAGCCATGAAAGAGATTCGAGACAGATGGGAAGGAAAAGTAAGGGTTGTATCTATCTCCATAGATGACTCTCGCTCCAAATCCAAAGTACCCTCTTTCGTAAAAGCTCGGAATCTTCCTTTCGAATTCTATCTGGACAGCAATCAAGAGCTTTACAAGAGCTTGAACGCAACTTCCGTTCCTTTCATCTTCATCTATAACAACGGAAAGCAGGTTTACAAACACAACGGATACAATCCCGGAGACGAAGAATATCTTGTGGACAAGGCTTTGAAATATGTGAAGTAATATCGGAAATATCTTATCTGTAAAAGAGATTTATATGAAAAGAAGATTCAATGCCATTCTCTGTGCACTTGGAATCGTCGCCATTGCAACTCCCACAATATTGGCTCAAAATGAGAAAAAGGAGAAATATTGGGGCAGGCTCAATGGAGGAATAGAGTCCAATGCCGCGCTTTATAAGAAAGACGAGAATGATCCCGATGCTAAAAACTATGGCGATAACACCTATCTGAATCTCAGATACAACTATAAGAACTTCAATGCCGGACTGCAATACGAACTCTATCTTCCCCCTCTAAAAGGTTTTTCTCAAGAGCTCAAAGGACACGGTCTCACTCATTACTATCTTAATTATAGTGCAGAGAAGCTCAACGTAACCTTAGGAAGTTTCTACGAGCAGTTTGGTAGCGGACTCATCTTTCGTGCATACGAAGAGAGAGCATTGGGTATCAACAACTCTCTTAGAGGTCTCAACATCAAATATACCCCTTCAAATTGGCTGACTCTAAAGGCGATGGGCGGACAGCCGAGACGCTACATGGAGTATGCAGATGCTTTCATGTGGGGAGGAGATGCGGAGCTGTCTGCCATCAAACTCTTCAAGAAAGAGTCCGAATACGATGTAACACTGGGCGCTTCCTGGGTTTCTCGTCATAATACAAAAACAATAGAGGAATCCGAAGAGCTTGCTCGTGTGGATCTGTTCAGTACAAGGGCTGGGTTCTACTCTCCCAGCTTCAATCTTGGAATAGAATATACCGGCAAGGGAATGAGTCAAACCTTCTCTCCGGCAGAGGGATCTTATCCGGCAGAAGCAGGGGATGCGCTACTGATCAATGCAGACTATATCCGTCCCAACTTCGGTATATCCGGGGTGTTCAGGCGGATAGAGCACATGGACTTTAGGATAGACAACAAACTGGAACAGCTTTATATCCCGATAAACTATGTTCCGGCTCTGACCAAACAACACAAGTACACACTTCCCGGACTTCATCCGCATGTTACCGAACTTGGTGGAGAGATTGGCGGACAGGTAGACCTTTTCTGGAATATCTCCGGTACTGCATTAGGGAAATACCCATTGAAGATCGCCTTAAATGCCTCTCACTACAAATCTTTGGGAAATAACTTTAAGAAAACAATGCCTTTCTTTGGTCAGGATGGCTCGAATCTCTTCTCCGAAGTAGCTCTTGAGGTGGGAAAACAGATCAACAGATCGATAAAAACGACCATTGGACTTTATTATCAGAACAAGTTTTACATATCTGAAAACTACGACTCCTATATCGGTGTAATAGACTTCCTTTGGAGAGCCAATAGGAAGCTGTCTCTAAGAACAGAGCTACAATATATGTCTACCGAAATGGAAGAGAAGGGTTGGCTATTCGGTCTTCTTGAGGTGGGATTTGCCCCAAACTGGATGGTTTACGTAAGCGATATGTACAACCATGGCGGAGAGAAAAAAGAACACTATTATATGGCAGGTTGTTCTTTCACTTATAATGGTCTCCGACTCACAGCAAGCTACGGAAGATCAAGAGCCGGCACTCAGTGTGTAGGAGGTATATGTAGATTTGTTCCGGAATATACCGGGCTTATGGCAGGTCTATCCTATACATTCTGACAAGATATACGAACAGCATATTCCTAAAAGAGAGGCTATCACTTGTGTCCGGCACACAGTGGTAGCCTCTCTTCTTTACTCTCTTTTTAATGGGAAAGGGGGAAATACCCATAAACATCCATGAGGAGCATCACTTCAAGACAACACTTCCCCACTACTCCTACACTGTATCCTGCTTATTCTTCTGCGACATGGTTGCCGTTCAGTTCGTAAAAATATGCGATACAACTCTTGAATGAACCTATTCATTTGATTCTTTAGACCTATTAGAAAGTTACTCTTAATCCTTTAAGAACTACAACTCAGGGCTTGATTTCCGCAAATCGAAATTTGACCTGTACAAACCGCACCATGAGTCTTGCTCATAAAGCTTTGAAAAACAGTTCTTAATCCGTTTACTCTTAAATGTAAATATGGATAACCAAGTTTTTGAACACTATCATCAAACTTCTTACCGTGTCGGATGAAGATTTTCCGCACAATAATTTGAAGAGTAAGCGGCTTAGTCCTCCAATAAATGATCCGTTTCTCAAGATATTATCACTTCTCTTTGGTCTTGCCATGAGCTTGGGAGTAGAGAATAAACAGCCGGAAAGAGAGAGTTCAAATCATTTGAAGAAAATAAAATCCTGTATCCCATACAATCTTGACAGACAGATAGAAGAGTGCAAAATAAGCAGATAAAAAAGAGAGGGTAGCGGTCATAACCGATACCCTCTCTTAAAATGATTCTAACAGAACTGTTTCTCCGCTTCGGACAGAACAGATATAAGATTGCTCTACTATTGGTTGCGGAGTTTTATGTCCGAATTAGTCAAGATTGTTCCAATACTCCATATTTTTGATAATCTCAATGGTTACCTTTCTGTCTCCCTCTCTTATGATATGAGACTTAGCAACCGGCATTGCAGCAATCTTCTTGCCTACGCCTCTACTCTTAAGCATATCAGCAGAAACACCACGTTCCAGCAGGCCTTCAACAACGGCTTGAGCTCTTTTACGAGATAGTACCTCGTTGTATCGCTCGCTACCTCTGCTGTCTGTATGCCCTGTGATGAGGAACTTATGCTGAGACATTCTCTTAAGAATAACAGCTGCATCATCAAGAATCTTTGCAGACTCCGGTGTTATGTCGTACTTATCAAATTCAAAATTGATATTGGCAAACAACATATAGAGAGGTTCGCTCTCTTTTTCCACGTACTTGATGATCTCTTTTTCTACCGGTTTTTCTACGATTTGTCGTACAATCTTTTCTCGGTAGATCACTTTAGGAGCCTCTTTGGTCTCCCCTATTCTGAACATTACTCTGGCGAGAACGCGAGGGAAGTTGAGCTTGCTCTTAGTGAAAGAGGTAAGATAATCTGCTTGAAGTCCAAAGCCGATGCGGTCATTGAACCAGCTGTTGACACCCACTCCAAAAGATGCCAAGAAAGCATGCTTCTGATTATCTGCTTGGCTGTTAAACTCATCCGAGTGAGTCCATTTCAGATTATCCCCCTGAAAGTTGGGGAGCATTCCGCTTCTTGTCAAATAAAAATCTTTGAAGAGATAGTTTGCTCCTATTCTGAAGTAAGGTTCAACATACTTTTTATTGAAGAGAGGGGTTAGGCGAAACTGTGCGCCCAATCCTCCCATTCCATAAAACTTATATTGGTTCATCTTTTCCGAAGAAAAGCTGTTAGCCCAGCCGAGTGTCGCTTGGATGTCCGCATACAACCACGGATTGATCTCTCTTGCCAAATAGATATTCCCCCCGATCATCATGTTTCTGAGATCAAGATTGTAAACATCCCCTTTAGCAGAAGAGCGATAACTGTGAAAATTCATGCGACTGATGTTGAAAACATCAGCTCCCAATCCTATCTCCCAACTCTTTTTCGGATTCACTTTACCGGCAGACTCTTTCATACCGGACTCCTGAGCCGATACTCCAATGGAGAAAACGAGCAAAGAGGAAAGTAATATATATTTTAGTGATGACATAATCTTTGTTTTATAGTTAAATATCAACGGATGTCAGAAATTATGTTGGCATGAAAATGGTTACTCTGACAAGCAAGTTTGGAGAGTAAGCCTTACCTTCAGAGAGAGCCCAAACATTGACAATAAATGTATTTTCAAATGTATCTATGCTTATAGTAGCCTTTCCTTCTCCATCTGCAGGTTTCTGATAAACTTCGATATTCGATGTTGGTCCTCCCCCGCCATAATATCCTTCAAGACCAATTGCTTGATAATAAATAGTCGCATTAGGATCCGATTGAACTTCTATCAGAGTAGGCTGAGATGGATGACCAGGATATTCGGGGTCATCATGAGGTGGCTCCGGTTCTTCCGGTGGAGCCACTACTCCTATCATAGGGTCTCCCGGAATCACACTAAGTATGGATAGCTTTGTTACCTTAACTTCGCCGGGGCCTCCCTTCTCTCCTTTCATATAGAGCATAAAGTGAGCCATGGACTTGTTATTCTTATCCCAAACATTTCCGTCCTTGTCAAAAATAGTTCCCTTTTCGACTTCTTCTACCCAAATTTCATAAGCAGATTTTCCTTTTCCCGATTCACCCTTTTCACCTACTGCAGAAACACCGGTGTTGATACCGTTAATGTACCAATAACCATCTATTATTTCGACTTTGTCTCCAGGAGCTCCTGACGATCCATCATTACCTTTATCGCCCTTGTCTCCGGAATTACCTTTATCTCCTTTGTCTCCTTTCTGACCTTGGTTACCTTTATCGCCTTTGTCGCCCTTTTCACCTTGGTCGCCTTTATCGCCCTTTTCACCTTGGTCACCTTTGTCGCCCTTTTCACCTTGGTCACCTTTGTCGCCCTTTTCACCTTGGTCGCCTTTATCGCCCTTTTCACCTTGGTCGCCTTTATCGCCCTTTTCACCTTGGTCGCCTNGCCCTTTTCACCTTGGTCGCCTTTATCGCCCTTTTCACCTTGGTCGCCTTTATCGCCCTTTTCACCTTGGTCGCCTTTATCGCCCTTTTCACCTTGGTCGCCTTTGTCGCCCTTTTTACCATCCTTTCCTCTGGCAGGGATACCGGTATCTTTATCTCCTATTTGCCAATTTCCTTTAGAATTGATAAAAGGAGTATCCCCCTTATCTCCTTTGGCACCTGTAAGGAAAAGATAAAAATCTCTCTTGGTATTCTTTTCCGGATTCCATTTCTCTCCGGGTTTGTGAGGATTATCCACCGAACCATCTCTGATCCAGTCTTGCCAAATAGAAAAAGCATCCTTACCGGAGTCTCCCTTTGCACCCTTAAGATACTTGAAATAGTTCGCAAGGTCTGTACCATTTTCCCATTGGATCGTCTTGTTTTGTACAGCTTCGACCCAAACTTCATACGCACTCAATCCCCTCGGTCCCGGAGGAGACAAAATCTCGATGCGATCACATGAAGCCATGCTGACAAGCACTGCTATCAGCACAATGTACTTATAAATCGTCTTCATATCTAAATAAATAAAAAAGCGTCGAAAACATAAAAAAGAGATTTCGACATACAGTTTGTTTAATAAATATAATTTTAAATGGTTGATTAACCAAATCGACGCAAAATTAACAAAAAAAAACGATGACACAAAACAATAATTAAGCAAAAGAATATAGAAACAGAATAAGTCAATTAGCTTCCTAATATGAAAAAGTATGCAAAACAACTATTATTTATATATAAATACGACTGAAATAAAAAACTCAATTGCAGTCAAACGACTATCAATCAGAGAGCTAATTTGAAATAAAATCTAAAAATAGAATGGGTAGCAAGGAGCATTATATAAAGAAAAAGACCTGAGCAGAGTGCTCAGGTCTTTCAAATCAAATGTTATATATAATGCAGTGCTTATTAGAAGTTATATGCCAATCTTGTAAAGAATACACGACCCGGCGAAAAAGAAGCATTTTGGAAGTTAATGCTTCGGGGCTTGTAAGCAATAATATTATCTACTCCTAAGGTTATGCTATAACGTTGTAGGAAAGTTTCTGTAACAACTAAGCGTGTAGTCGGGAATCCTTCGTATTTAATAGGCACCATTTTCGGAGCTTTAGTTACCGGATCTTGTTCCTCTATATTGGTATCTATACCGGAATAATATTGTCCCATCAAGTTTACACTTAAACTGTGATGAGCCCAAGCCTTATACCACTTAATACTTCCAAGTATATTGTGTGGACGAGTGAGAGAAGTCTTGTAAGCTTTACCATCCATGGTAACATACTGGGGATCGTGAGTGTAGAGATAGTTCAAAGAGAAAGTAAGCCCATTTACCGGTCTCCATGTCAGCTGAGCATCGGCAACGGTCATACTGCTTGTGTCATCGATATTGACATAGTACTGGTCATTATTGCTCTTTGCTCTCAACACGATTCTGTCCTTAAACCTTGTGTGTGTTACTCCACTATTTATACTCAATGTATGTTTATGATTCCACTCCAAGTTAACCAACATCTGTCTTGCTGTTTCCGGTTTGAGATTCGGGTTTCCCAAAATATAAAAACGTCCTAAATGACTCCAATTGAAATAGAGTTCCATTGCCGTTGGAGACTTAAATGCCTCATAATAGCCGAGACGCATCTTGACATTATTATAAGATAAAGAAGCAGAAATCTTTGGACTCAGATGAGTACCATAGGCAGAGTGAATGTCTGAACGCAGACCATATAGAAGTTGGAAATGCTTTGATGGGCTCCATAAATGCTGCCCGTAAAGAACGAAATATCCAAGCTTTTTGGTCTCCTTGTTTTCAGCAATCTGATAAGAGTTTATAAGCTCGCTGTTTGCTTCTGCACCGATGTTCAAATCTCCTATCTTCTTATCTGAAAAAGCATACATTGCTTTCGCCATGTGCTTGATATTCTTATACAAGAAGAGTTTATTATCTGTCTCTTTCTTAGGATAGAAACGGTGTCTTAATGAAAAGTCTGTGTTATAAGATCCTTGAATGGAATGCTTTTCTGAAAGTCCCAAATTGAAGCTTACCATATTATTCAGATAATCATACTTATCGTTATAATATTCATTCAGCTCTTGCTTTCTTGTATTACCTGAAAGATTCCATTTTATGGCTACATTATCCAGAGGCTTCCACTTTAGTCTGTTAGCAGCACGATAGATTGTATTCTTGAAGAGATCCAGAGACTCGTCTTCTTTTTGAGTAGAAAGCTTATACCCTCCCTCTACTCCTGTGGAGAAGGATGTAAGGTTGGAGAGTCTTTTCTGACGAAAACCAACTCCAATATGACCATTGTGCTGCTTGATAGTAGAAGAGCCAACAGAAGCATTGAAAGAGAATGGTTTTCTGTTCTCTTTGGTAATAAGATTGATAACTCCTGCAATAGCATTAGAGCCATACAAAGCACTACCGGCACCCTTAACAACCTCTACTCTCTCTATCATATCCGGAGAGAGCCTGGAGAGATCCACAGATCCGCTTCGCATACCAGCCATCTCCTCTCCATCTATAAGGATTGCGGTATATTTGGAATCCAATCCCTGAATCTTCATTCTGGTAACCCCTCCGTGATCGCTTAGCTCTATTCCGGGTATCGTGTACAAGAATAGCTCATTCATTGTAGTGGGAACAATTTTCTCTATCTGCGAACGCCCTATGATGTGCGTAGGAACCGGGAGCTGTTCCAAATGGCGTTGAGTACGAGTGGCTGTAACAATCACGTGGTCGTCCAACTGATATGTGTGAGACTTCATGTAGATTTTGAGATTCGTCAGATCCTTAAGCAAAGTAAGTGAGAGTCTTTCCGGCTCATACCCTTTGCAAGTAAAGATGACGCCTTTCACATCCGATTTTTTCAGATCGGAAAGATCAAATGCAAATTCTCCCTTATCGTTGGTCAAAACTTCTCTCGCTATCTTTCCTCCTTTTTTCTTAAGGATGACACGTACATTGTTCAAAGGCTTTTCAACCTCTCGGTCCAATACCACACCTTTTACCTCTACTTGTGCTTGTACAGCAACAATGCAAAAAGTGGATAGTATAACCAATAGTGCTATTTTTAGTCTGCTTATCATTGCTTTTTATTTCTTTTCTCTTTCTCAAGAGGGAAAAACAAAGAGCCATTCTTAGCTCCAAATGATGCTGAGAGTGGCTCTTTTTCTATTATTAAAGTAGTATTTGGATTTTAGATACTACATAATCACAGTTTGACATACTTAAAGCTAATATGTCCTCCCTTTCCTTCTTCGGAAAGAACTCCTGTAAACTGCAACTTGTAATATGTCTTACCATCTGCTGCAAGAAAAACAAAGATCTTTTTGTTTACGACATACATCTTGGTTGGATCTCCTCCCATTTCTTTCATATTCACAGTGAAAGATCCGATCGTATTCTTCAAGAAGTTATCATTGTCCGTAAGGCAGAATCCTTTCTCCAAAAGATAAGGAGCCGCTTGATTGCCCATATTGACCCCAACAGGAATAAGAATCTCTTTATTTTCGATCATCTTAGCAGGTTCCGGATAAACCTTTGCATCAAAATCAGTTGCATCAAGCATCTGAGCTTTTGCTTTTCCTAAGAAATTCTTGTCGTTGACTCTTATCTGCTGTCTATGGAAAGCCACATCCCAGTCCTTGCTTTTCGTGGGATCTTCAACCTTTACGACCTTGCCGGTTTCAAAAGAAAAATAAGCCCATTCCGTATAGGAGTTAGCTCTAATATAAGAAGCTGTTTTAACCTCATTCTTTTGAGGAACATCCGGCTTATTCTGATCCTTTTTACAGCTTGTAAAGAAAACTCCTAAACATACTGCTGTAAGCAGCATAAATGTCTTTGTCAAAGTAATTTTTTTCATTGTTTTGTATGTGATTTGATTGTACTAAAGCTACCATTATCCATGTAGTTTTCGGTTGCAAAGATAGAAGTCAGCAAAAACGGCAACAATCACAATTTATAGGTAAAATGCCATACAAATCAATCAAATTTGACAATAATTAGGGAGCAATCAGAAGGCCTACTTTCCCTCAAATAAACATGACACGTTCTAAGCTAAGATGCAATCACAATAAGAGACAACAAATACAGATTTATACCATAGGTTGCATACACAAGAAGCTCCAACAATGGATTTTTTGCCTCGGCATTATGATGATACATGACATCATACTCAAAGTTTCTGGTTCTCCATTTAAATTTCGGCTTCATAAGAAACAGCGGATTTTTTTGACTATCCGTTATCTCAAAATTCTTGCCGAATATATTTTTACTCTTGACTGTATAGGTTTCTTCAGTATCTCCATCTGTCAAACGGATAATGATATTCCATTTCCAATTGAATCGAATATCTCCTTTACACACTCCATTTTTTAGTATATCATACCTACTATGCCATATATTATGAGGACGAATTTCTATTCGTTCTCCGTTGAATTCGAAACCTGCAACACTTGAGAAGTGGCTTTTATAGATTACTTGCACCACTCTTCTATTTTCTATTTCCACAGCAAAGTCGCCCCTCGATGCTGTTGATTTTACAACTGTATTCATCCGTCCTGAAGGATTTATTTATCTAATTTGAAGATACAAATATAGGTGTTTGAGTCAAAAAACACCTATCCATGACAAGAAAGCAAAATAAACCATGATATTATAGCAGTCAGGATAAATATCAAAAGTAAAAAACATGTATCTTGTAAGCAGAAAAAATTCCCCCTTAATGGGTATATCCATCAAAGCAAAAAGAGGGAAAGTAGAAAAATATGGCTTTTCATATACACACATATAGTGATTAAAGAAAAAAGCACATAATTTCGTGCTAAAGTATCGGAAAGACAAAATAAATAGTTTAACTTTGCCGGCAAACAGAATAATAAACATATAAACAGTTTTAAACCCACTAAACACTTATCATTTCTATGTGGTTATTTAATTCATCTATTGGGAAGAAGGTCTTAATGAGTTTGACCGGATTCTTTCTTATTGTATTTCTATTAGTTCATGCGACTATAAATGTTGTCGCAATCTTTTCTGAAAGTGGTTACAATGCAGCTTGCGACTTTATGGGAACAAATCCTATAGTTCAGTTCATGGTACCGGTTTTGGCATTAGGATTTATTCTTCACATTGCCTATGCTTTTGTGCTTACAATCCAAAATCGTAGAGCAAGAGGAACAGACAGGTATGCTTCTTCCAGTAAGACCGGAATAGATTGGTCTTCCAAGAACATGCTCGTTCTCGGTGTTATTGTTTTGGGTGTATTGGGATGGCACCTAACTCACTTCTGGTCTAAGATGCAACTCTTGGAGTGGACAGGTCAAGCTCCTGAAAAAGGCTTTACTCTCGTAGCCCAAACATTTTCCAATCCTATCGTGGTAGTATGCTACCTTGTGTGGTTGTTAGCCATTTGGTTCCACCTTTCTCATGGCGCTTGGAGTGCTTTCCAAACTCTCGGGCTCAACAACAAGATTTGGTTTAAGAGACTAAGAGTTATAGGTATCATCTACGCAACGATTGTATGTTTGATGTTTGCAGCAGTAGCTGTATCATTCTATCTTAACTCTCTTGGTCTGTGTGACAATATCGGTCACATTTGGACACTTGGTTCACATGCGGCGGAGCACACAATGGTTCCGGCTCTTTAATGTTTAATCCTGATTAGAATATCACAACTTATGTCACATATATTAGAAGCTAAAATTCCACAAGGGCCTTTGGCTGAAAAGTGGACCAACTATAAGAGCCACCAAAAGCTGGTAAACCCGGCGAATAAGCGTAGATTGGATGTTATCGTTGTAGGAACAGGTCTTGCAGGAGCTTCAGCAGCTGCATCTCTTGCAGAAATGGGATTCAATGTTTATAACTTCTGTATTCAGGACTCTCCGCGTAGAGCACACTCCATTGCAGCGCAAGGTGGTATCAATGCGGCTAAGAACTACCAAAATGATGGAGACTCTGTATATCGTCTCTTCTATGACACCATCAAGGGTGGCGACTACCGTGCAAGAGAAGCAAATGTTTATCGTTTGGCAGAAGTATCCAACTCTATTATAGACCAATGTGTTGCTCAAGGTGTTCCATTTGCACGTGAATACGGTGGCCTCCTTGATAACCGGTCATTTGGTGGGGCGCAAGTATCACGGACATTCTATGCTCGTGGACAGACTGGTCAGCAGCTGTTGCTTGGAGCATACTCTGCTCTCTCTCGCATGGTCGGCTTGGGTAAAGTTAAGCTCTTTACTCGCTACGAAATGTTGGATGTTGTTATTATAGAAGGTAGAGCTCGTGGTATCATTGCTCGTAATCTTGTAACAGGTAAGATTGAGAAATTTGCGGCTCATGCCGTAGTAATTGGTACAGGAGGATATGGTAACGCATTCTTCCTTTCTACCAATGCGATGGCAAGTAACGGATCGGCCGCTTGGCAGTGTTATAAGAAAGGAGCATTCTTCGGAAATCCTTGTATGGCTCAGATTCACCCTACTTGTATTCCTGTTCATGGAGATTTCCAAAGTAAGCTGACCTTGATGTCTGAATCTCTTCGTAATGATGGACGTATCTGGGTACCAAAGAAAATAGAGGATGCGAAAGCGATACGTGAAGGTAAGCTCAAACCAACACAAATAAAAGAAGAAGATCGAGACTACTACTTGGAACGCAGATACCCTGCATTCGGTAACCTTGTTCCTCGTGACGTTGCTTCTCGTGCAGCGAAAGAACGTTGTGATGCAGGCTTTGGCGTAGGGACTACCGGACTTGCCGTTTATCTTGACTTTGCTGATGCGATCAATAGAATGGGCAAGAATGTCGTAGAGCAAAAGTATGGTAACCTCTTCCAGATGTATGAAAAGATCGTGGATGACAACCCATACGAGACGCCTATGATGATCTTCCCGGCAATTCACTATACCATGGGAGGTCTCTGGGTGGATTATGAGTTGATGACAACCGTACCGGGACTGTTTGCAATCGGGGAAGCGAACTTCTCAGACCACGGAGCCAATCGTCTTGGAGCTTCTGCTCTTATGCAAGGTTTGGCGGACGGTTACTTCGTTCTTCCTTATACTATACAGAACTATCTTTCGGATCAAATACAAGTTCCTCGCTTCTCTACAGATCTTCCAGAGTTTGCAGAAGCAGAACGCCAGATTAAGGAGCGTATCAATAAGTTGATGAACATCAAGGGTAAACGTTCTGTAGACAATCTACACAAGGAACTTGGACACATCATGTGGGAATATGTAGGCATGGGACGTGAAGCAGAAGGACTTAAAACAGCCATCACCAAGCTAAAAGAGCTGAAGAAAGAGTTCTGGTCCAACGTACGCATACCTGGAGAAGCCGAAGATTTCAATGTTGAGCTTGAAAAAGCTCTAAGACTTGCCGACTTTATAGAGATAGGCGAGCTTATGGCACATGATGCTTTGGATCGTGAGGAGTCTTGTGGTGGGCACTTCCGTTTGGAACACCAGACAGAAGAAGGAGAGGCTCTCCGCCATGACGATCAGTTCTCTTACGTTTCTTGTTGGGAATATAAAGGAGAAAATGCAGATCCTGTAATGCACAAAGAGGTTCTGGATTACGAGTTCATTGTACGTCAACAACGTAATTACAAGAGCTAACCCACGGCATTATTCTAACCCTTTTAACTATTTATGAACAATGGATAAGAACATCAATATAAAAGTAAAAGTTTGGAGACAGAAGAATGCCAAGACCAAAGGGTATTTCGAAACTGTCGAACTTAAAAATATCTCCCAAGGAAGTTCATTCTTGGAGATGTTGGATATACTCAACGAAAAGCTTATCAGCGAAGGACAAACCCCGGTAGCTTTTGATCATGACTGCCGCGAAGGTATCTGCGGTATGTGTTCTCTATATATCAATGGTCATCCACATGGACCCGATTCTGAGATTACCACTTGCCAGCTTCACATGCGTAAGTTTGAAGAAGGAGACACTATCACCATTGAGCCTTGGCGCTCTGCAGGTTTCCCGGTCATTAGAGACCTTACTGTGGATCGTACTGCATTTGATAAGATTATGCAAGCTGGAGGTTTCGTATCGGTCAATACAGGAGGTATTCCTGATGCCAACTGCATTCCTATCCCTAAGAAGAATGCCGACTTGGCTATGGACGCTGCTTCTTGCATCGGTTGCGGTGCTTGCGTTGCTGCGTGTAAGAATGGTTCTGCCATGCTGTTTGTCTCTGCCAAGGTAAGCCAGTTTGCGCTCCTGCCTCAAGGTAAGGTGGAAGCCAACAGACGTGCAAAAGCGATGGTAGCAAAAATGGATGAACTTGGATTTGGTAATTGTACCAATACTCGTGCATGCGAAATGGAGTGTCCGAAGAACGTATCCATCAGCAATATTGCTCGTCTTAACAGAGAGTTTATCAAGGCAAAGTTTAAGGACTGATACCATATACATATATACGAGAAAGCACGATCCCTCAAGGTCGTGCTTTTTTGTATATAGTAGAATTATTCATATCTTTGCCCGTGTTGAGAGTGATAAAACTTATTGTATCACAAAAAAACAATTAGGATTATGAACAAAAATCTTTTCTATTTAATCATAGCTGTCTTGACACTGTTTGTAGGCTCTCAGACCGTATCTGCACAAGAGACTAAAAGAGCCATCATAGAAGCTCCGTCGCCTACTCACGACTTTGGTAAGATCAAAGAGAAAGATGGCAACGTCAAGCACGATTTTGTCATTATCAATAAGGGAACGGCTCCTTTGGTCATAACCAAGGTGATGTCCTCTTGCGGATGCACTACTCCCAAGTATAGTCAGGAGCCGATAGCTCCGGGCAAGAGCAGTGTCATTACGGTTGTTTATGACCCTACCAATCGTGTCTATCCGTTCGTAAAGACAGTCTCTGTTTATAGTAATGGTAAAGACGGTGCTCCTCTTATACTTACAATAAAAGGGGTGGTAGAATAGAATCAGAAGGATAGAGGAACCTCTCTGTCCGTAAGTGTAATAACAAACGGCATACACTCTAATATACGCAGTTATCTTAGGTGTATGCTTTTCTCATTTATATGCAACAGACTTCACCGACACAGCCCTCTCCCCGTCCTATTCAGTTTGCGCTCAAACAAGGGTTGATCTTAGGGCTTTACATGATTTTGAATCTCTCGTGGGTTCTTCTCAACCGGAACATTATCTCCGTGGTTTTCATGGTACTGATGTTTCTCTTTTACCCTGTGCTTATTTACCTGTTGGTTTGCAAGTATAGGGACACAGAGCTTCAGGGCAGTATCAGCTTCTCGCGTGCAGCTCGTTATACCATTCTGCTTGTCTTCTTTGCCACCATTATATATGCGGGGGGGCAGATGGTTATCTATCGCATCTTATTCCAGGACGACACGTTCATACGCTCATTGGAGGCGGCATACGACTCATTCGGTCAGCTTGCGGAGCAGACAAAGTCCGGGCAGGACAGGGAACGCATAGAGGCACTGCTCGAAAGCATCCGGAGCATAACGCCGTTCCGTCTGATGCTGGCGATGTGCAACTGGTCTCTCTTCTTCGGTCTCATATTCAGTGTCGTGGTAGGCTTGCTTGCCAGGAAGAACAAATAATATGGTCATGCAACAGAACATAGACATCTCCATTGTCATTCCTCTTTACAACGAGGAGGAGTCTCTGCCGGAGCTTTACTCCTGGATTGTTGAAGTGATGCAACGAGAAGGGCTCACCTACGAAATCATTTTCATAGACGATGGCAGCAAGGACGGATCGTGGGAGTGCATCAAGAACCTGCGCCGGAAGTCGGACTGTGTCAGGGGCATCAGGTTCACCACGAACTACGGCAAGTCCCCGGCTCTTCACCATGGCTTCGAGCTTGCGCAGGGCAGGGTTGTCATCACGATGGACGCCGATCTTCAAGACTCTCCCGATGAGATTCCGGAGCTTTACAGGATGATCACGCAAGAGGGCTACGATCTCGTTTCGGGCTGGAAGAAGAAACGCTACGATCCGCTCACCAAGACGATGCCGACCAAGCTCTTCAACGCCACGGTGAGAGCGGTATCGGGGATAAAGCTGCACGACTTCAACTGCGGCCTCAAGGCATACAAAAACGAAGTGGTAAAGAGCCTTGAAGTCTACAACGACATGCACCGTTTCCTCCCCTACATGGCAAAGCAGGCGGGGTTCGGCAAGATAGGAGAAAAGGTTGTCGTGCATCGGGCCAGGAAGTATGGCAGTACGAAGTTTGGGCTCAATCGCTTCGTCAACGGCTACCTGGATCTGATGGTTCTTTGGTTCATCGGCCGTTTCGGCAAGAAGCCCATGCACTTCTTCGGGTTGCTTGGCAGCCTGATGTTCTTCATCAGCTTCATTGCGCTCTGCGTGGTGGGGGCGGACAAGCTCATCGCCATTCTGAACCACACCTCTGCGCCCTTGGTTACCTCCCGTCCCTACTTTTACCTTGCGCTTACGGGGATTATCCTTGGCGTTCAGCTCTTCCTCACCGGATTTTTGGGCGAACTTCTGTGCCGCACCTCCCCCGGACGCAACCATCACAACATACGAGAAACCCTCTAACCACCCCACACTCTCATGAGACGCACCCTGCTTCTTCTTCGGCTCCTTGCCATGGCGTTCTTGCCGCTGCTCATCTCTTGCGGCAAGCGGAAAGCGCCCTACATCACCATGAACGGCACGGCATTCCACACCACCTACCGCATCATCTACCGGAGCGAGGAAGATCTGATGGAAGAGATACAGGCCACCATGAAATCTTTCGGGGAAAGCCTGAACAACTTCGACTCTCTCAGCCTCATTTCCAGGGTCAATCGGAACGAAACCCATCTCGCAGACAGCCTTCTTGCGCGCGTCATCCTCACAGCCCAAGCCGTATCCCGAGCCACGGGCGGAGTGTACGACATCACCGGCTCGCCCTACTTTGAGGCATGGGGATTCGGCACCAAAGGAAAAATACGACACGCCCCGACTCCCGAGCAGCTCGACAGCCTCCGACAATACGTCGGCTACGACAAGATCTCCATTCGGGAGGACTCCATTGTCCACAAAGCAGATCCGCGCGTCACCGTCCACGCCGTCTCCCTCTCCAAGGGCTACCTTTCCGACCTCATCGGGCACACGCTCGAACGCCACGGTGTCTCGGACTACATGGTCGAGTTCGGAGGCGAGCTGGTCTGCCGCGGACAAAATGCACAAGGCAGCTGCTGGCGAGTAGGCATCAACCGCCCCGTCGAAGACTCCACGAGCACCATACAGGAGATCCGGTACATCCTCTCCATTTGCGACAGAGGCGCACTCGCCACCTCCGGCGACTATCGCAACTTCACCTTCGTGGACGGCAAAAAAGTAGCCCACACCATAGACGCCGGCACCGGAATGCCGGCCAACCAAAACATCCTGAGCGCCACCGTCAAAGCCCCCACCTGCATAGAAGCAGATGCTTGGGCGACAGCCTTCATGGGCTTGGGTCTTCAAAGAGCCATCGAAGTGCTCCGAGACCAACCCCGGCTCGAAGTCCTCTTCATCTACGTGGACGAAGAAAACAAAATCTCCACCTACACAAAAGGACTCTCCCCCGTAGAAGCCCCATAACCTCCGGGACGAAAAGGAAAATCTGATCCGCAGGCAACGAAATTTCTGTACGTACACAAATATTTTTTTGTACGTACAGAAATTTTTTTCGTACGTACAGAAATTTTTTTTCGTGCGCACAGAAATTTTTTTTCGTGCGCACGTAAATTTTTTTTCGTGCGCACAGAATTTTTTTTTCATGCGCACAGAAATTTTTTTTCGTGCGCACGTAAATTTTTTTTCGTGCGCACAGAAATTTTTTTTCGTGCGCACAGAATTTTTTTTTCGTGCGCACAGAATTTTTTTTTCGTGCGCACAGAAATTTTTTTTCGTGCGCACAGAAATTTTTTTTCGTACGTACAGAAATTTTTTTTCGTGCGCACAGAAATTTTTTTTCGTGCGCACAGAAATTTTTTTTCGTGCGCACAGAAATTTTTTTTCGTGCGCACAGAATTTTTTTTCGTGCGCACAGAAATTTTTTTTCGTGCGCACGTAAATTTTTTTCCTTACCTATAAAAATGCCCTTTCTTTCGGACAAAAATTCTCTTTCTTTCGGACAAAAATTTCTTTTTATACGTATAAAAATTATTTTTTGTTCTGACGAAAAAATTTTTCTGTTCGGATGAAAACTTATTTTCTACAGCATAAAAATAAACTCTAAAACGCACAAAAACTTCTTTTCATAAGCATGAAAATATTTTTTTATGCCTATGTAAATATATTTTTTATGCTAAAGAAAATACTTTTTGTACCCACAAAAATTTTCTTTCATGCCTACACAATTTTTTTTCTATGCCCATGAAAATTTTTTTCTATGCCCATGAAAAATTTTTTCTATGCCCATGAAAATTTTTTTTCTTGGCCACGAAAATTTTTTTTCTTGGCCACGAAAATTTTTTTTCTTGGCCACAAAACTTTTTTTTCTTGGCCACAAAAATTTTTTTTCTTGGCCACAAAAATTTTTTTTCTTGGCCACAAAACTTTTTTTTCTTGGCCACAAAACTTTTTTTTCTTGGCCACAAAAATTTTTTTTCTTGGCCACAAAACTTTTTTTTCTTGGCCACAAAAATTTTTTTTCTTGGCCACGAAAATTTAGTACCTTCCGCAAGGAGGTGTCATGCTTCCCGCAGACAGCCAAACGGCAGTGTATTAAAGCGGATCTCGGAGTGGGCGACTTTTTAAGGTCAAAAAGCAGGAAAAACATCCCTGAACGGCTTGTTGCGGCACAGGAACGGGTGGGGAGAAAACGAAAAGTTCCCGGCGCCAACGGATGCGGCACCGGGAACTTTTTGTTCCGGAAAGGAGTCGGAATCAGAGCGTTAGAACATCGGCAACTGATAGACGAACCCGACGGAAACCCTGTGTCTGAAAGGATCGGACTTCGCCTCGAACTTCCGCTCGGAGGTTCTGCCGACATAGGTGGCAAAGAAACGGAGATTGTTGTCCCGGTTCGGGTAAAACTCCACGCCGCCGAGGATGCCCATGGAAATGCGCCAGTCGCCCGCCTCGCGATTGTCCTTGATCTCGCCCTGACCTTCGTACATACCTTTTGCGAAGATGTTCCAGCGGTCGGTCAGGCGGTAGTGCAGCTTGAGGATGTAGGAGAGGTTGTGCTCGTTCTCTCTGATGGGAACGAAGCGTTTTCTGTTGAGCCCCTCGAAGGAGTACATCAGGTCGAAATACCCTCCGAAGTTGCCCACGGAAAACTCGTGCCCAAGCGCCACGACGTAGGCGTTATGTCTTTCTGTCTGAGGCGAGTAGGAGACGCTGTAACGGGTCTTGAAGTGTCGGCCGAAGGCTCCGTTCCAGTTCAGAGAGTAGATGAACGGGAACATAGCTTCCTCCACTCCCATGGCACGGGCCTGCGGATAGTTGCTCTCGAACGAATGGATGCGCGAGTTCACCGCCTGGAGCTGAAACTGATGGTTCGGTGTGAGGCTGTACGCCACTTTCGCCCCCGTGAGAAAGGCAGGAAGGTATTCCAACATATCGGCATACTCGTAGACCTCTATCGGGTTCAGGTCGTACTCTATCCCTCCGTATGCCACGGCTTGTCTTCCCAGGAAGAGGGACCATCTGTCCGATAGTGCCAGACCGATCCCGGCGACGTCGACCGAAGCCGAAAGGTTGTCTATGGTATTGGTGCCGTCGTTGTGGCGGTTGAGTCTCTGTCTCCAGTGGTAAGAGAGCCACGGATTGATCTGTCCTTTGGCTTCTATCCGCAGCTGGCGTACCTCGAAAGCGGCTTTCGGAATTTCCTCCCCCGCCTGTGTCCTGCTCAGGGCTGCCTGTGTGTTGAGGAACAGCTTGAACTTGTCCTGCCTCGACTTTACCAGATGAATCTGCTCAGCCAGCGACTCCTCCGATGCTGCCAAGACTCTCTCCTGCTGCGCATGAGCCGTGCCGCAGAAAAGAGACGCAACCAAAAGAAGGGCTGAGGTGGCTGTCATAATTGTTTTCATAGAATGTGTATTAAGAGTTGTTTAGTTATTTTCAGCGGAAACAAAGGTAAGAAATTAAAGGAGATTCCATCTCATCCGACACTTTTTCTTCTCTATTCATCTGCGAGAGCCGAAGCCATCCGTTGTGTAGGCAGAGAGAATTTTATACCTTTGTATGCCGGTGAATGAGAGCATAATAATCTTATCATAGCTTTAGAGATGAGGGACAAACAACAGAAACACAAATCCGGATTCATACACGCACGGATCATAAGTATTATAAGCATATCTCTTGTACTCTTCCTACTCGGAATCATATCCATGTTCGTCCTCGTGGGCTATGGCCTCAAGGATCACGTCCGGGAGAGCGTCTCGTTTACGATAGAGCTGAAGTCCGATGCCTCCGAAAGTGAGGCTGCCCGGATGATAAAAGACCTGGAGAGCAAGGCTTATGTGAAAGAGGTGGCTTACATATCCAAGGAGGATGCGCTGAAAGAGCTGACCGAAGAGCTGGGAGAGTCGCCCGAAGAGTTTTTGGGCTGGAACCCCCTCAACGCGTTTCTGGAGGTGAAAGTGAAAGGAGACTATGTTGCCAACGCGGATAGCCTCGCCGTGGTCGAAGCCGGCATCCGGAGCTATGCCCCTATGGAAAGATTGAGCTACAAAAAAGATCTGCTCGAGAAGGTCAACAGCAACATCAAGACAGCAAGCTACATTGTCTTCGGCTTTGCAATAGTGCTGCTTGCCATCTCGTTCTTTCTGATAAGCAATACGCTTCGCCTGGTGATATACTCGCGCCGATTCAGTATATATACAATGAAGTTGGTGGGTGCCACTCCCGGCTTTATCCGAAGGCCTTTCATCAGATACAACATCGTAAGTGCGCTCATAGCCTCCTCAATAGCTGTAGCCGGGCTTGGCTGGCTCTGGTTTTATGCCACCAAACAGTTCCCGGTACTCTCCTCCATCCTCTCCGCTACCAATGGCGCAATAGTTATCGGTACGGTCTTTGGATTTGGTCTTATTATCGCTCTTATCTCATCTTTCTTTGCAGTCAATAAATACCTCCGTATGGACGTAAACAGGCTGTACAAGATATAAGAGCAGATTTCCACATACATATTTTCTTTTTTGCTTTATAATGAGTTCATGAATATGGATCAGAAAAAATATCGCCCCTTTCTATACGGAAAGACAAACCTCATCATCCTTGTCGTATCTCTTCTATTAGTGGTTTTAGGATACATCCTTATGGCAGGAGGAGACTCTCCCGATGGCGTGTCTTTCAATCCGGAAGTGTTCAGCACGACACGTATACGCATAGCTCCCATGCTCTGTACAGTAGGATACATAGGCATACTTGCCGCTATTCTATACAAGGGAAAGCATGAGTAGAATAGAGGCTTTCATTCTTGCGATCATAGAAGGAATCACAGAGTTTCTTCCCGTTTCCAGCACCGGGCACATGGTAGTGGCTCAAGGGCTGATGGGAATGGAAAGCACTGCTTATGTCCGTGCTTTTACAGTCATGATACAGCTGGGAGCAATACTCTCCGTAGTGGTGCTCTATCGGGAAAGATTCTTTCAGATATCTCCGGCCAATAAAGCCCGAACATCTTCTGCATGGCTTGCATCGGTCGGGCACTTCTACCTCAAGTTATTGGTAGGCATCATTCCCGCAGCAGTGCTGGGATTTCTATTCAACGACTGGGTGGATAAGATGCTGGGCAGTATAATGGTAGTCATTGCCAACCTCTTTATCGGAGGTGTTGCAATGCTGTTCATAGACAGAATCTCTTTCCGAAAAAGCGGAGAAGAAGTGTCGTACAAGCAAGCCTTCCTGGTTGGTCTGTGGCAGTGCATAGCTATCTTTCTTCCGGGCATCTCACGTTCGATGGCAACGATAGTAGGCGGACTTTTCTCAGGTCTCACTAAAAAAAGTGCGGCAGAGTTTAGCTTCTTTCTTGCCGTCCCGACCATGTTTGGTGCTACCCTGCTCCAAGCCTACAAGCTACACAAAGAGTTCGGGATGCAGGTGTTTGTAGATAATGCCGATACACTTATCATAGGCAATGTGGTCAGCTTCATAGTTGCGATGCTGGCGATCAAGTTTTTTGTCAGCTACATCAGCAGAAAAGGCTTTGCGGCATTCGGAGTCTATCGGATTCTATTTGCCTCCGTTGTGGGAGTGTTGGTATATTTGGGAATCACTTTCATGATTTGACAGGATGCAGGAAAGCGTTATAGAATATTTTAAAGCAGGTAGAATCTTAGCCATAGATAAGCCTTTGAAATGGACCTCCTTTGATGTTGTGAACAAATGCCGTTGGATGTTGTGCAAAACACTTGGCATAAAAAAACTCAAAGTAGGTCATGCCGGGACTTTAGACCCTTTGGCTTCGGGTGTGGTAGTCCTCTGCATAGGAAAGAGCACAAAAGATATAGAGAAGATCCAGCTTCAAAAGAAAGTCTATCGGGCTACCATAAAATTTGGAGAGACGACCCCTAGCTTCGACTTAGAATCCGAAGTGGATAATACCTACCCGTGGGAGCATATCTCTCGAAAGTCAATAGAGGATGTATTACCCCGGTTCATAGGATCCATCAAGCAGATACCTCCCATATTCAGTGCCTGTAAAATAGAAGGGAAAAGAGCCTACGAACTGGCAAGAAAAGGGAAAGAGGTAGAGCTTGAGCCAAAGCAAATCGAAATCTACGACATATCTGTTCTTGGATTTAATCCTCCCTACCTGAGTCTGGAGATCAGCTGTGGAAAAGGGACATACATACGCTCTCTGGCAAGGGATTTGGGCACAGCATTGGATAGTGGAGCGCATCTGACCGAATTGGCACGCCTATCCGTAGGAGAATATACGCTTGACAATGCGATAAAAATAGAAGAGTTTAGTAACTACATTGAGAATACAATAAAAAATATACAGCAATGAAATTATCCCAGTTTGTAATCAATATTCCGAATGAATTTATTGCACAATATCCGGCTCGCTTCAGGGACGAGTCTCGATTGATGGTAGTGCATAAGGATAGCGGAGAGATAGAGCACAAAACGTTCAAGGATCTTATCGAGTACTTCGGCAAGAATGATGTTTTTGTCATGAACAATACGAAAGTTTTCCCGGCTCGTCTCATTGGCAGTAAGGATAAAACAAAGGCTCTGATCAAAGTTTTTCTTCTGAGAGAACTGAAAGAAGAGTTGCTCTTATGGGATGTACAGGTAGATCCTGCCCGAAAGATAAGGATAGGAAATAAACTTTACTTCGGGGAGAATGAAGATCTTGTAGCCGAAGTGATAGACAATACTACCTCAAGAGGACGTACATTGCGCTTCCTTTTTGACGGGACACACGATGAATTTAAGGAAATCCTGTTTAGCTTGGGTAAAACTCCACTACCGGAATACATAGACAGAGAACCGGAAGAAGATGATGAGGAGAGATACCAAACGATAGTAGCAACAGAAGAAGGAGCTGTCGTGGCTCCTGCTGCAGGACTTCACTTTAGTAGAGAGCTTATGAAGCGCTTGGAAATTCAAGATTGCCACTTTGCATACCTTACTCTTCACAGCGGTTTGTGTGCTTATGAAGATATAGATGTGGACGATCTCACCAAATATAAAATGGGGTCGGAGCAAATGTCTGTTACTTCTTCATGTACCTCTGTCGTAAATAAATGCAAAGAAAAAGGAGGTAGAGTCATTTCCGTAGGTACAAGCACACTGAAAGCTTTGGAAACTTGTGTCAGCACGGATGGCTTTATAAAGGAGTTTGAAGGCTGGACCAGCAGATTTATCTTCCCTCCTTACGACTTCAACATGGCTGATGCTCTTATCACAAACTTCCATATGTCCCAATCTTCATTGCTTATGATGACTGCGGCTTTCGGTGGATACGATACCATCATGAATGCCTACAAGGTTGCCATAGAGGAGAAATATAAGTTTGGTGCTTATGGCGACGCCATGCTCATATTGTAATTAAGACCCGAACAAGATGCTCTGTCCTTTGTCTCCTTATAGATCTTGTTATTTGGCTCTCGGCTCCAATATTGGGGAGCGAGAGACTAATCTTAAAGAGGCTATTGCTCTCATTGGTGAGCGCATTGGAGAAGTCAAGCAGATTTCTTCTTTTATAGAGACGCAACCGATGGGATTCTCTTCCGAACACCTCTTTCTCAATGCAGCCATAGAAGTGCTTACCCCATTATCTCCTGAAGAGATACTGAAAAAGGCAAAAGAGATAGAGAAGGAGATGGGACGCAAAGAAAAATCGGGTCAGACCTATGAAGACAGACCCATTGATATAGATATTATCCTTGTAGGAAAGACCAATATCAAGAGTCCTCTGCTTTCTATTCCGCATCCTGCCTTTAGAGAACGAGATTTTGTACTCATTCCTTTAGTAGAAATAGCTCCTGATGTCGTAGATCCGATTACGGGAAAAACTATAGAGGAACTATGGAACAGATTTCGTGCACTTAACGCTTAACATCACGTCTAATGGGAAGATGGCTTGCTCTTGATATCGGAAAGAAGAGAACCGGAATAGCCGTGACGGATATTCTGAAGCTCATCCCCAATGGATTGGGATATGTGGAGACCAATCAACTTCTCCCCTTTCTCCAGAATTACACAAGCAAAGAGAGTGTCGAGAAGATTATCATAGGTTATCCGAAACAGGCGGATGGATCGGACTCTGAGAGTATGAGATATATACAACCGCTTGTAGGGAAAATAAAAAAAGCTTTCCCGTCTATCCCTATAGACTGGGCAGATGAACGTTATACCACGACCATTGCTCAAAGAAGTATGATAGAGGGAGGTATAAAGAAGATGAAACGGAGAGAGAAAGGTCTTGCAGACGAGATTGCTGCCGTGATCATACTGCGAGATTACATGGAAGCCAACCTATCTCCGACAATACACAATTAAAAGATAGACTATATAGCTTAAATACAGATAGAAACACAATGATATTACCTATTTACCTCTACGGAACAGATGTACTACGCCGGGAGACGGCTCCCATAGAAGAGATAAACGATAGCATAAAGAAGTTGATCGATGATATGTTTGAAACAATGTATCATGCAGATGGAATAGGTCTTGCTGCCCCACAAATAGGAAAAAGCTTAAAGCTTCTTGTCATAGATGCAGACCCTTTAGGGGAAGATTATCCCGAATGCAAAAGTTTCAAGAGAGTCATTATCAATCCCGAAATATTGGAAAGCAACGAAACTACAGTCTCTCTACCTGAAGGATGCCTCAGTATTCCGGGTATTTCCGAGAATGTTGTACGCCCTACTCAAGTCAAAATTCGCTATCGCGATGAGAATTTTGAAGAAAAAACGGAAACATTGAACGATTTTGCTGCACGTGTTTTCCAACACGAACATGATCATATCACCCAGACACTCTTTACTGACAGAGTATCTCCTCTTAGAAAACAACTGATTAAAAATAAGCTTCTGAAGATATCCAAAGGTATTGTAAACTGCCACTATCGTACCGTGAACAAGTAGAACCAAATCTCCATAAGAGGTTGAATAGATAGAATATACCATGAAGAAAAAAGTCGGAATAGCCTTGCTACTCTGTATTGTAGCAACACTCTTTGCTCAAGCTCAAGTTGATACGAACAAAGCCTTATCTGTTGGTCGTAATGCTCTTCACTTCAAAGACTATCTTCTATCTATTCGCTACTTCTCTTCCGCCATATCCGCATCCCCTGAGAAAGCGGAGCCATACTTCTTTCGTGCACTCGCCAAACACTCTTTGGGAGACTATATCGGAGCAGAGATCGATTGCGACTCCTGTCTTCTTCGCAACCAGTTCATGTACAATGCCTATTTTTTGCGTGGTATCTCAAGACACGCTTTAGGTAAAGATTCTCTCGCTGCTCTGGATTATGAAAAAGTATTGTACAACAATCCCGATCATCAAGGTGCGTTACACAATTCGGCTTTGATTCATCTCACCAATAAGGAGTACGACGCTTTGGATAAAGATATTGCAAGACTTGAGCGGTTTTATCCCCAATATCTTCCTACTTACTTCATTCACAGTGGCTCGATGCTTGAAAGACAAGACACAACAACGGCAATCTCACTGTTGGAAAAGGTAAAATCTCTTGATGCTTTATCCTCCGAACCTTACAGGCTTTTATCCTCTATCTATTACAGCAAAAATAAGATCCCGGAAGCATTGAAAGAGCTGAACGGAGGTCTTGCCTTGAACAATAAAGACAAGAGGCTATACACACTTAGAGGAATTATCAACTACAAGATTCACAATATCCGAGAAGCACTCGAAGACTACACACAAGCCATATCCATAGACTCCGATGATCGTACGGCTCGATTCAATAGAGCTCAGCTCCGAATGAGGGTTGGCGATATGAATGCCGCTATTGAAGATTATGACGTTGTACTGGCTATCGAGCCTAAAGATCAGATTGCACGATTCAATAGAGGGCTTTTGAGAAAAGAGTTGGGAATATACAAAGGAGCCGTAAGCGACTTTGATGCGATTCTTAAAAGCTATCCCACATTCCTTCCTGCTCTTATGGCAAGAGCAGAGACACACAAATCTACGGGCAATGAGTCGGGATACAAGAAAGATATACGTGAGATTACAAGACTACAACAGCTTGCAGCAACCAATCGGGCTGCTCTCCCCTCTTCCCCTGCTCAAGATGAGGACGCTACTCGAAGCGAACAGGATCAGAATATAGAGAAGTTCAGAATGCTCATCCACAACTCTTCTTCTACAGATTTTACCAGTCTGTACAATGAAAACAATCGTGGAGAGCTTCAAGACAGAGAGGTTTCGTTGGATGCCGAACCGCTTCTCCGACTCTCTTTCTATGAGTTTTTACAAACAGATGCCATTCCTATCAGGATTAGAGACAAGGCAGTAGAACGAGCTCTTAGCAATCTCAATCCGGATATTACTCCTCAGATTGTGCTTTATACCCCGTCTCTTTCTCAAAGTATGATTGCAGAGCACTTGCAAAGAATAGACTCTCTTCAAAAGCAGAGCACACTCACAGCCAGAGATGCACTTGTTTTGGCGATAGACTTAGAGACGACCAAAGACTTTGACTCTGCAAATACCATCTACAACACTCGTTATAACGATACCAAAGATCCGCTCTGGCTGCTCTTGAGATCTACCGGGAACTACCTCTCGTACAGATCGGAGCAGACATCAGATCAGGCAACCAAACAGGAGAATAAAACCAAAGATTTTCTTGGAAAGAGTAGTTACAACAAGCTCGATGCCGCTCTAAAGACAGGGCAACACTCTCCACATCTTCAACAAGCGTTCAATGATTCCAAACAGCTCTTGACATTGTGGCAGGAAAGCCTTGTAGCCATGTATAACCATGGCACACTATTGTATCATGTAGGGCAATATCAGGAAGCGGTAAAAGTATTGACTCAGGTTTGTCGCAAAGATCCTACATTTGCCGCAGCCTTTTTCAATCTGGCATTGGCTCAATACGCGAGTGGAGACATCCTTTCCGGATCACAAAATATGAGTTTGGCCGGTTCAAAAGGTATCTCCAGAGCGTATGCTATTCTCAAACGAATGCAGTAGAAAATAGAAGATATTTTTGTCTTCTCCATATATGGCATAAAAAGAAATCGTACCGCTCGACTTCCGGAGACAGCTCCGAACGGTCGGACGATACGCTTGTGCCAGTCAAAAATAATCTTTTAAGTCAAGGCTGTGCCGAAGTCAAGCTCAGGCACAGCCTCTTTTATTTAATCTCAACTGGAGAGAGCCCCATTTTCTTTGCTATATCAAGCATATAGGCATAAGCCTCATCGTATTCATTCTGTATCTTTCCATCAAGAATAGCCTCCTTGATTGCCTCTTTGATCACACCCACTTCTTTCGAGGGAGAAAGATTATAGAGTTGCATTATCATCTCTCCTGTGATAGGGGACTTGAAATTCCGAATCCGATCTTTCTCTTCAACCTCCACCAGCTTCTGCCTTACAATGGCAAAGTTTCGGAGATACTTCTCCACCTTTTTGGGGTTCTTGCTGGAGATATCGGCTTCGCAGAGCGTCATGAGATCGTCTATGTGATCTCCTGCATCAAACAACAATCGTCTTATAGCAGAATCCGTAACTCCCTCATCCGCAAGCTGCGAAGGTCTCATATGAAGAAATACAAGTTTCTGAACATACTTCATTTTATCGTTCAGGGGGAGTTTTATTCGCTTGAATATCTTCGGAATCATTCTCGCACCCTCTATATTATGGTTGTGAAAGCTCCATCCGAAACCTTTCTCATAACGCTTTGTTTTCGGTTTGGCTATATCATGGAACAGCCCAGCCAATCTCAGGTAAAGGTCAGACGTAACATTCGCAATGTTATCCAACACAATAAGGGAGTGGCTGAAGTTTTCCTTATGCCCCACCCCGTCTATTGTCTCCGCTCCTTTCAGCAAAACAAGTTCGGGAAGATAGTAAGAGAGCAGCCCCGTGTCCATCATCAGCTCCAGCCCCAAAGAGGGACGAGGAGAGAGAATAATCTTCTTGAACTCATCCGAAATCCGTTCCATAGAGATAATCTCTATACGTTCATGCTTGCGAACAATGGACTCCAACACTTCCGGAACCACTACAAAGTCGAGTTGCGTAGCAAAGCGGATAGCTCTCATCATCCTGAGAGGATCATCTTCAAATGTTGCATCCGGATTTTGGGGTGTTCTGATGAGTCTGTTCTCTACATCCTTCAAGCCATCGAACGGATCTATAAACGCTCCGAAACTCTCCTTGTTCAGAGATATAGCCATTGCATTTATGGTAAGATCGCGACGGATAAGATCATCTTCCAGCGTTCCATCTTCCACTATCGGCTTACGGCTATCGCTTCGGTAGCTCTCCTTCCGTGCTCCGACAAACTCTACCTCATACCCTTTATATTTAATCTGTGCCGTCCCAAAATTCTTGAAAACCGAGAGCGAACACTTCTTACCAAAATTCTTCTTGAGTGCCTGAGCCAGTTCGATGCCGTTCCCGACACAGACAATATCTATATCCTTGGAAGGGCGATGCATAACAATGTCTCTGACGAAACCTCCAATAATGTAAGTTTCCAGCCCTAACTCATCGGTACATCGGGCTATTGCCTCAAAGATACCATCACTCAATGCTGCCTCTATATCCGCTTTCAACGATTCGGGTATAGAGCGAAAAGAGAGATCCGGTCTATTTAGTTCCGTTGCTGTCAAACTCATCTGTCAGATCTGTATATTCATCAAACAAGAAGTCGTTGTAGGGATATCTGAGCGTATGCAGCTCTTTGACTCTGTCATAAATCCGACTTCTAAACTCCTCCAATCCTTCTCCACTCTTAGCCGATATAAACAATACATCCGCTCCGAGATTTTTCAACCATGTCTGCTTGATATCTTCAAGACAGATATTCTCTTTGGTCTCCGGAGTAAGATCATCTTCATCTTTCTGAACAAAGGAGAAAGCATCTATCTTATTAAAGACCATAATTGTAGGCTTACGTTCCTCCTTCAAAATTTCGGAAAGAGTAGACTCTACCACAGCTATATGATCCTCAAAAGATGGATGAGAAACATCCACAACGTGCAGGATAAGATCTGCTTCCCGAACTTCATCGAGAGTGGATTTGAAAGACTCTATGAGCTGAGTAGGAAGTTTACGAATAAATCCGACCGTATCCGAAAGAAGAAATGGAAGGTTACGAATGATCACCTTTCTAACGGTGGTATCCAAAGTGGCAAAGAGCTTATTTTCAGCAAAAACATCGCTTTTGCTCACCACATTCATTATTGTGGATTTCCCGACATTGGTATATCCCACGAGAGCAACCCTGATAAGTTGAGCACGATTCTTTCTCTGTACGCTCATCTGCCTGTCTATGGTCTGCAGATCTCGTTTCAGCTTTGCTATTTTATCCAATATGATACGCCTGTCTGTCTCAAGCTGAGTTTCTCCGGGCCCGCGCATTCCGACACCTCCACGCTGACGCTCCAAGTGTGTCCAGAGACCGGTAAGGCGTGGCAACATATAGTTGTACTGCGCCAACTCTACTTGAGTCTTGGCGTGTGCTGTTCGAGCACGAGCGGCAAAGATGTCCAATATCAGACTTGTACGGTCCAAGATCTTGACCTTTAGCTCTTTTTCGATGTTTCGCATCTGCTTCGGACCGAGTTCGTCATCGAATATTACCACTCCGATCTCTCCCTCTTGTGCCTCTATGTACATCTTGATCTCCTCCAGCTTTCCCTTTCCCACGAAAGTTGCCGGCTGCGGATGATCCAACCGTTGAGTAAACCTCATGACGGGTTCTACTCCGGCCGTCTGTGCCAAAAAAGCCAGTTCGTCCAAATATTCGGTTATTTCACTCTCTGTCTGTTCAGGCAGAATTAAACCAACAAGGACAGCCTTCTCGGATTCTGTGTCGGTTATGATAAAGTCTTTCATCTATTGGATCTACTTTTCTCCTATAAAAGAGTTTTTATGTTCTCTATTAAAAATGTAAGCGCAACGGAGTTGAAGCCTCCCTCCGGAATGATAAGATGCGCGTATCTCTTCGATGGCTCCACAAACTCATCGTGCATCGGCTTTACAGTGGAGAAATATTGGGTCAAAACCGAATCCATATCTCTCCCCCTCTCTTGCACATCACGAACAAGCCTTCTTCCCAAACGCACATCAGCGTCTGTATCGACAAAAATTTTGATATCCATTAAGTCCCGAAGCTGTTTATTCTCCAAAATCAAAATGCCATCCAGTATGATCACTCTTGCCGGCTTTACCAAGACGGTTTCGGACATTCTGTTGTGCTCTTTAAACGAATAGACCGGACGACGCACAGGAATACCGCTTTTAAGCAGGCGGATATGCTGTATAAGCATGTCTGTATCGAAAGAGGAGGGATGATCATAGTTTTGCTTTACGCGCTCTTCCATGGTAAGATCATCATTGGCTTTATAGTAATAGTCATGGCTGATTATCACCACCGACTCATCACTAAAGGCTTCAAGAAGTCTGTTCACAAGAGTGGACTTTCCCGAAGCCGAACCTCCTGCCACTCCTATTACGGTTGTATTGTTATGTTTATCCATCATACAGCTACTTTCGTGACTTTTATCTTATCCGACAAAGGTAAAAAAAAAGAAAAGCGTACACAATTCAAACCATTTGCCAGCCGCCCCGGTTAGTTTTATCTACGGTAGAAAACTTATTCTTAACCTGTTTACAAGAAATATTAAAGCCGGATAAATAATCGTGTAATGCCTGATAACTCTGCAATTCAAGACTTGATTTCTACCTCTCATGCTTTGATTCTTATGTTTCAAGCCTTGATTTGCACAAATCGAGCCTCGATTTACACCTCTGAATACGATAAACAATATCTGTGAACAGGTATAAGATCTTTTCTAAACCCGTCTACAAAAAGAAAGAAGTCTTCTTAAAGAAAAAAGAGTCATTACAGACAAACAAAAAAGGCTAAAGATAACTATCTCATGGAGCAGCTCTTCAACCTTCAGTTTGTTGCTTTACAACAACTCTATCTTACGTAGAGAAGTGGGCAGTGATGGATTCGAACCACCGAAGACGAACGTCAGCTGAGTTACAGTCAGCCCCATTTGGCCACTCTGGAAACTGCCCAATGTACAAATAGTAGAGGCATTATGCTTCGTCTCCCCTATTTGCCCCGCAAAGGTAGAATATTTCTCCGATTTAGCCAAACAGCTTTGCCATTTGTATGGCTGTTATTCCGGCTTCCACACCCTTGTTTCCATGCTTTCCTCCGGCTCTTTCTTCTGCCTGTTCCATATTGTCCGTTGTAAGGACACCAAATATTACCGGGATAGAAGAGTGCATATTCAGAGACGCCAATCCGTTTGCCACAGCATCGGATATAAATGTAAAGTGAGGCGTTTCCCCTTGAATGACACAGCCTATGGCTATGACAGCATCATACTTCTCCATTCGTACAAGAGAAGCAGAAGAGTGAACAAGTTCAAATGTACCCGGCACATAGAAGACATCTATGTCTTGACTCTCCACTCCATGCTCCTTTAGAGCAGATATTGCCCCATCAAGAAGTGCATAGGTAATATTGGAATTCCATCTTGCGACAGTGATAGCGATCTTTAAGCCTCCCGCAAAAGGGACTGATTTGGGGTCATAAGAAGAAAGATTCTGATTCTTTGTTGCCATAAATGTTTTAGTTTGTGAGCTGCCATTCCACCTCAATTATTCGTTGAAAAGAGTCTCATCTTATGTTCAAAGCATTTTATGAGATCCGGAGGTAAAGAATAAGCAAAATAGAAGCCTGCATTCCTCTTTCTGTGTAAGAAATGCAGGCCTTTATCGGTTTATAATTCTACGTTGTTTGTAAAATACTCTTCTGTCTGTCGGGGCTTATCTTGCAATGTAGCGTTCGTTTACCACATTCCAGTCGATAATGCTCCAAACGGCGTCTATATGGTCTGCTCTCTTGTTTTCATAATCCAAGTAGTAAGCATGTTCCCAAACATCAATTCCCATAAGAGGAATCAGGTTGTCCACCACAGGGTTGCTACCGTTCTTATCTTGAGTAATAACAAGCTTACCATCCTTATCGCAAGCAAGCCATGCCCAGCCTGAACCGAAAAGAGTAGTTGCTTTTGTCTTAAACTCTGCCTTGAATGCGTCAAAAGATCCCCATGTAGCATCTATCGCAGCACCCAATTCTCCCTTAGGGTTTTCACCTCCATTAGGAGAAAACTGTGTGAAATAGAGGTTGTGATTCAAGATCTGTCCTGCATTGTTGAAGATACCACCATCGGAAGACTTCACGATCTCGATAAGCTCTTTACCTTCCAATCCGGAGCCCGGAAGCAGCTTGTTAAGATTGTCTACATAGGCTTGAAGGTGCTTGCCATGGTGTAGTTCTACTGTGCGCTTGCTTATTGCAGGAGCCAATGCATCTGTTGCATAAGGCAGTTTCAAAAGTTCAAATACCATACTATCTTGTGTTTTTGTGTTAATAATTTCAGAGTCGGCAGCTGCCGTGATCTCTGTGTTGTTTTTGGTTTCTCCTGTTTCTTCTTCGACCGCTTTCTGTGAACAGCTAAAAAGAGATGTTCCAAGCAGAAAGAATGCACAAGAGAACGTAAAAATCCTTCTCATTTGGCTTAATGTTTTATATAGAACTCGTGCCTTCGATTTTCCGTATGCAAATATAATAAAAAAAACGATGCGAGCCTTATTTATAAACAATTGAGCCATAAAACAATCTCTCAGCCACCTCCTCACAAAGAGAGAAATAATGGCTGAGAGATCGGATCAGATTACAAGCTCAACTTTATACCGGCAAAGATGCTTCTTGGTGATTTAGGACCATAAACATAAGCCGAAGCACGGTTTGGACCTTCATCGAAGTCTTTTTGGTAAGCATTCAAAAGATTGTTGATACCGAAGTTTACTTCCATATCCGTAGATCCGAATGCAAACTTATACGCTACTTTCGTGTTCAAAGCAAAGAACGGAGAGGTAAAGACAATCTTATTTTCTCCATCATTGGTGATATAAACACCTTCCTTGTCTCCGTGTTCGTGAGGAACATACATAGAGCCGGTGAAGTCTCCGGTAAGGTTAAATGAAAATCTGTCTGTCGGTGTCAAACTCCACACAAAGTATCCGTATTGATTCGGAGTTCTCATAAACTCTTTCTTCTTATCCACATCTTCTATTGCACGTTGCGGACGATCGAACAAGCTGCGCTGAACAGTATAACCCAACTGAAGTGATGTCAGCTTTTTGTAAGCTAATCTCATTTCAAAGTTGGCACCATAAACAGAAGCATTTACCTTGTGCCCGTCTTCATCGACATTCTGTACATAGGTATAATCCTCTTTTTCTACGGCAACAAACTTATTGAAAATTCTGGTGTAGAACCCTTCCAACATCAAATTGAGAGAGATATTGTCCGAAAGTGTTGTATAGTAATCCACAGAACCGGTAAAGCTATTAGAGCGCTCTTCTCTGAGGTCCGGAGACAATATACGAGGCTTTCCTTCTCCATTGGCAAAAGCTACGTGCAACTCTTCTTCAAAGTATGCAGGGGCACGGAAACCTTCTGCGTAAGAAAGACGAATATTGATATCTTCCGTAGGATTATAGCGTAGTGTGGCACGAGGAGTAAGAATATCAAGAGTGCTCAGTCCTAACTTCGCATGCTTCTCATCCGTTGATAATCCTACGTGATCGTAACGCAAGCCCAAAAGGAAACCGAGCTTGTCATTCTTCCACTCGTTTTGAGCAAAAAGACTGGAAGTGCGAGTGTGCTGTCCTATTGCCAATGGTCTGTTTCCACTGCTGTCATTAAGTCTGTTGTATGTATATTCTCCTCCAACAGTCAATGCTGAAGGCATGAAAAGAAGCTTTTGAAAATTGTGTACATATTGCAATCCCATTTGGGCTGTAAGGTCTTTAGTCAATCCATAAGCTCCTAATCCTTTTGCTGCATCTTCGGGAGAAATAGGATTGGATCCTACCAAGTTGTCCGGAGTAACAGGGCCTCCACCATAATAGCTACGGCGAAGTGTGTGGCTTACCGCTCCAAAAGCAGTGATAAAACCTGCTCCATCCGCAACATATTGATCCAAACGAAGAATACCTGTATGAATATTGTGCTTCAAGCTTTCAGCAATATTTGCTTCATGTTCCGGCTTTTCCAAGTTGTTACCACCGCGTCTGTCTTCTTGTGTATAGAAATAGTCAAGAGAAAGTTTTCCCTGATGCCAAGGATTCAAAAATGCAGAAGTACCGACGGTAACACTTTTCAACTTTGGAAGTTCGGAATATCCATCTTGGCCATCCTTTGTTCCCAAGTCCTTGTCCGCCTTTACCAAGCTTCCGGGACGTACAACATCTATACCCTCTCTCTCTTTCATACGACCATATACGGAAATACCGCTTTGGAGATCCGGAGAGACAACGGATGAGAAAAAGTTTGCATTGTGCATAGGCTTAGTCCAATTGTCTTGATACAGCTCTGTGTTGTAAGAGACAGTAGTCATATTCCTACTTGGTGCCTTCGTAATAATATTTATTGTACCGCCGATGGCGCTGGATCCAAAAATGGCAGAACCACCACCACGCACTACTTCCACTCTATCGATCATCTCTGTTGGGAACATTTCCAAGCCATAAACTCCTGCCAGTGAGCTAAAAATACTTCTGGAGTTGATAACTACTTGTGAATATGGTCCGTCCAATCCGTTGATTCTAACTTGATTAAAACCGCAGTTTTGACAGTTGTCTTCAACTCTTACACCGGGATTAAACTTCAATGCTTGATCCAAGTTGACAGAAGCGGTTGCCTCAAAAAGCTTAGCGTCTGTTACATTTACTAATACAGGAGCCTGCCTGCGCTTTGTTTCTGTCCTGTTGGCAGAGACCACGACTTCGTCTATATTAAATACAGAAGGTTCAAGAGCCAATATAATTTCGCTCTTCTTCGTTACATCATAGTCAAACTCTTGAGTCTTATAACCCATTAGGACTATACGAAGTTTACCTTGAGGGCGATGAAGCTCCTCCATTACGAATGTTCCATCCTTCTTCGCAGATGCACCATCGCTTGATCCCACTACTCTAACAACAACGTATGGCAATGGTTTTTGTGTGGATGCATCTATAACTTTCCCCGAAAGCTTATAATGCTTGTGGGGAGCCTGCTCTACCACCGAAGTAGTAGAAACATTTGCCTGAGCCACGGGCAATGAAACGAGTAAGGCTCCAAGTAAAAATGAAATTTTCTTCATGAGTTCTTTCTCTATTATAAATGTTTATTGTTTGATGTCAGTAAGTTTCGCAAATTTCAATGTTTTGTTCAATATGGGCAATACCTTTTTTTAGTGAATTTATAGCCTTAAAACATAGTAACATTATAACAAAGAAAAGACCCAATCCATAACTTGGACCAGGTCTTCTACTTAGTTGCGGAGGCAGGATTCGAACCTACGACCTTTGGGTTATGAGCCCAACGAGCTGCCACTGCTCCACTCCGCGATTTCGTTTTGCGTTGCAAAGGTAGAAAGAAATTCTCAAACTACCAAATCTTCTAACTCTGCAACCATGCTTCAACCATTTTTCTTCCTTGCGGAGTCATAATAGATTCAGGATGAAATTGTACTCCCCATATTTTAAACTTTGCATGAGATAAAACTGCTATATTCCCCTCATCATCAAGAGCATCCACGGAAAAATATTTTGGCAAACTTTCTTTGGCGGCAACCCATGAATGGTATCTACCAACCCCAATAGGGAGATCCAAATGAGCCAAAAGAAGAGAATCTTTATTGAGTATCTGTAATATCCCGGTATGCCCATGCTTTGGAGAGGTAAGACATTCAAGTTTACCGCCTAAAGCCAAGACCATAGCTTGCAATCCGAGACAGACACCCAATATAGAATGAGTTGGAGCAAAGGTTCGTATCACTTCTAAAAGTCTATCATACTCTTGAGGTAATCCCGGACCAGGAGAAAGCAAAATGTGGGTATGAGTGGAAAACAAGTGCCATGAGGAAGAGAGATCTTCTTCATTTACTATTGTGTAGTCGCATATTCCGGACTCTCTCACAATCTGTACTAAGTTGTACACAAATGAGTCATGATGATTGATAATAAGAACTCTAATTTGCTTCATAGCTATTTTTGCCCCAAAAATACACTATATTTGCATACCAAGCAAGGTATAGAGAGCATGATGACAGAGATATCTTACAATTCTCTTATAGAAGAGATGAACAGATTGGGAGCCACGAATACTCCCTTTATTTTTGCTGTTAATTTTGAGAAATCTGCAGGTTTGATCCTACCTCATCCTAATAAACAAACGGATGTTCTATACTCTATTCAGAAGTACTCTAACTATCCTAACGCTTTTGAAAAATGTCCTTTGACTCTAAAAGCAATCCCGGAGTCGTTAGAAAGTTATACCAAACGCTTTAATAGAGTGATGGAAGGATTGATGAGAGGAGATACATTTCTTACTAATTTGACCGTAAGAACACCCATATCTTTACCTCATTCTCTGAAGGAGGTCTTTGTATATTCCAAGGCAAAATACAAGATGTATGTTCCTGACAAGTGGGTATGCTTCTCTCCGGAAACATTTATTTCAATAGATGAACATGGAAAAATCTCTGCTCATCCGATGAAGGGGACGATAGATGCGACTATTCCCAATGCCAAGGAGGTGATTTTATCTGACTATAAAGAGACTGCAGAGCATCATACAATTGTCGATCTTATCCGGAATGACTTAAATATGGTTGCATATAATGTAAAAGTAGAACACTTTAGATACATAGATAAGATAATATCTCCTCAAGGAGAGCTATTACAAGTAAGTTCAACCATAACCGGGACTTTATCTCCAAACTGGAAAGAGAGCATTGGAGATATTATAGACACTCTTCTTCCTGCCGGTTCCATATCGGGAGCTCCTAAAGAGGCTACTCTGCAAATCATACGTGAGGCAGAACAGCAAACAAGAGGATATTATACCGGAATTATGGGAATGTTTAACGGAGAAACGATGGATACAGGAGTAATAATCCGTTATATAGAGAAAGAGGGAGGGAGTCTCTTCTTCAGGAGTGGAGGAGGTATTACAATTAACTCTGTTGTAGAAAACGAATATCGCGAAATTATTCAAAAAATCTATATCCCCCATGTTTAACGGATCTGCCCCACTTTTTATTGAAACATTATCCATTCGTGGTGGAGTAGTGAATAACTTAGAGTTCCATCAAGAAAGAATGTACGCAACAGGGGTAGCTCATCACTTCTCTCCCCCATCATGGGAGGAAATAAAAGAAAGATTAGATACAGATGTGGTTTTGTCTGATCCTACCTCTCTATATAAGTGTACTATAACGTATAGAGAAACGATTAAGCAGATATCTCTATCAAAATATAGCACAAGAAAAATAGAAAGACTTATACCTGTTTATGTAAAAGATCTATCTTGGTACAACTTCAAATATGCCAATAGAGAATCCTTTGAAAATCTAAAAGAAGGATTACAGCCAAACGATGAAATCATCATTGTTACACCTGATGGATTTATATCTGACACGAGCTATACCAATATTGTAATAGAGAAGTCCGGTATTTATAAAACTCCGTCAACTCCTCTACTTAAAGGGACTCAAAGAGCATCCCTACTAAAAAAAGGAGTAATACAAGAGGCTAAAATTACTCTGGAAGATATATATATACCTTGTACTATCCACTTAATCAATGCCCTAATGCCATTAGGCACTCTCTCTTTACGGAATACTTCTATTACACAATAGAAGAGATTTATTACTCTGTCTCATAACCTCAAATGGTACTTAAAGTAAGTCTGTAACGGAATCAAAAAAATGCGAGAAAAGAGGTTTCAAGCTCCTTTCTCGCATCATTTTTTTTTACGAGAAGATCCTCTATGGATCTTTATTACCTTAGTTTATCTTCTTGATAATTTCCATTCCCTTCTTAATGGCCTCCTCATTCATCGGAATAAGTTTGTGGTGTCTTTCAGGAAGAGATTTCTTAAGTCCCAAGGTGATGTGTTGCAAATCCACAATAGGAGCAACTTTCAAAAGACCTCCAAGAATAATCATATTGAAAACCTTATCATTCGCCATCTCTACGGAAGCCTTAACTCCTTCTACAAGATAAATATTGATATCATCTCTTTTAGGAGGTACGGGGATAGAGTTATCATCATAAATCAAGATACCTCCCGGCTTTACCGAATTCAAAAACTTATCCAATGAAGGTTGATTCAACACTACTACAATATCATAGGAGTTAAGAATAGGAGAGCTTACCTTATCATCACTCACTATAACGGTAACATTGGCTGTACCACCACGTTGTTCCGGACCATAAGCAGGCATCCAAGAAACCTCTTTTCCTCCCATAAGTCCAGAGTAAGCCAATATTTTACCCATTGATAGTACACCCTGTCCGCCAAAGCCGGCTATTAGTATTTCACAAGTCATGGTTCGTATTCTTTTAGTATAGTTAAGTACTCTGTTTTTCCTCTACCAATTTTACTCATTCTTAAGGTCTCCGAGAGGATACATTGGGAACATATTCTCTTCCATCCATTCATTGGATTTTGCAGGAGAAAGTTTCCAACCAGAGTTACAAGTAGATACCACCTCTACGATAGAAGTTCCTTTGCCATCGAGAGAGTTTTGGAACGCTTTCTTTATGGCAGCTTTTGTCTTACGCACATTAGCCGGTTTATGAACAGCCTGACGTGTTACATAGCAAGTACCATCAAGCTGAGCAAGAAGATTTCCTATCTTAAGCGGATAACCATTCATTTCAACAGTACGCCCTTGCGGAGAGGTAGCTGTTTTCATTCCGGGAAGTGTGGTAGGTGCCATCTGCCCTCCGGTCATACCATAAATACCATTATTGATAAATATTATGGCAATATTCTCGCCTCTGTTCGCAGCATGAATAGTTTCAGCTGTACCGATAGCTGCCAAGTCCCCATCCCCTTGATATGTAAACACAAGTTTTTCCGGCATAAGTCTCTTTATCGCCGTTGCCAAGGCAGGAGCTCTACCATGAGCGGCCTCTTGCCAGTCAATATCAATATAGCGATAGGCAAACACAGCACATCCAACCGGTGCTATACCGATTGTTTTATCTGCGTAGCCCATTTCCTCTAAAACTTCAGCTACAAGTTTGTGTACCACTCCATGACTACAACCGGGGCAATAGTGCATAGTGGTATCATTGAGAAGTGTCGGTTTTTTATAGACCAAGTTCTCAGGCTTGATTATATCTTGAATATTCATTGTGGTATATATTTCAGATGAAGTTACGAATAATATATTGGAAAATCCTGACAAAGACAGCTGTAAAACCGGTGGTGAAAAAGAAGAGTCTTTGTTCCGGTACTGCAAAGTACAAAACTAAAGTAGCCAAAACCAAAATATAAAATACTATTGTAAGTATGCTATACAACTTCTTCATTCCAATACTTATCAAAGCTTCCTTTGTGACGAATTCAAATTCTCCAACCTTCTTAATATTTATGCCTTTGGAAAGCGTTCCTTAAGAGCTTCAAAGATTTCAACAGGAGAGAATATCATTCCTCCCTGACGACCGGTATGGTAAACAGGAACCTTACCATTAACGGCAAGTCTTACATCCTCTACCATCTGACCAGCATTCAACTCTGCAGATAAAAATCCCTTACAACGATCCGCCAATTCTGAAATAATCTTTGAAGGGAAAGGCCACAAAGTTATAGGTCTTACCAAACCAACTTTATATCCATTTTCACGTGCAATTTCAAGAGCCTTTCCTGCTATACGACTAGCTGATCCAAACGCTACTATAATATAGTCAGCATCTTCACATTGAGTAAGTTCGTAACGCACTTCATTCTTCTCTATCGCTTCATACTTAGCTTGAAGGCGATGATTATTCTCCTCCATCACTTTAGGATCAAGCTCCAAAGAGGTAATAATATTAGGCTTATTGCGTGTATTACCCACAGTAGCCCATGGATATTTTTCACGAATTTCCTCTTCTGTCATACGCTCACGTTGCGGAGGAAGAACAACCTTCTCCATCATCTGACCGATAACGCCATCAGATAGAATGATAGCAGGATTACGATATTTGAATGCAAGATCAAACCCAAGAGCCACAAAATCAGCCATTTCTTGCACAGAATTCGGAGCAAGCGTTATGAGTCTGTAATCCCCATGTCCACCACCTTTGACTGTTTGAAAGTAGTCGGCTTGACTGGGCTGAATAGTACCAAGACCAGGACCTCCACGCATTACATTCAAAAGAAGACATGGGAGCTCAGCTCCTGCAATGTACGAAATACCTTCTTGCTTCAAACTCATACCAGGGCTTGAAGAAGATGTCATTACTCGCTTACCACAACCAGCTCCTCCATAGACCATATTAATAGCAGCAACTTCACTTTCTGCTTGAAGTACCACCATACCGGTAGTTTCCCATGGAGCATCATCCATGAGAGTTTCCATTACCTCACTCTGAGGTGTAATAGGGTATCCAAAATACCCATCGCAACCATACCTTACAGCTGCCTTGGCAATGGCTTCATTGCCTTTCATCAATTGAATATCTTGTTGAGACATATCTTTTTCGTTTCTTTTTGTTCTATAGATACAGCAAAAAGTATTCTATTTCCGAATATTTTTGCCACAAATCATCCTTCCACTTTCATTCTGTAAACGGTAATACACCCGTCTGGACATACTAAACCACAATTAGAACATCCGATGCAATTATCCGGATTTTCCATATAAGCATAGTGATATCCCTTGCTATTCACCTCATGAGGTTGTAGAGAAAGTGTTGATGTTGGACAAGAAACTACACAAAGATTGCAACCCTTACACCTTTGCTCATTCACCACCACGGCGCCTTTGATTTTTGCCATATCAAGCGTGATTTAAGATTTAAATTTATTGTTGTTTATGTAATAGTAATTCGATCTCTCTTTATTATATCTTGAAATCCATTCAAAGGTAGGAATTTTAGTTGATATTTTTCTCCATTTCTTGTTTTTAACACTAAATTTGCAGATAGTTATCTACACCTATTGCTCTAAAAAAAGCCTAACCATCACATTGTCAAATATTTTAAGCAGATCACACACAATAGCATTAAATAGGTATTATACAAATGACAAAGACAAGCAAATCCACTGCAAGAATTAATTACAAATACCTATATTTGGGTATATCAAATATCTTTCATACATTTGCAGCATAAACAAAAAACAACCGGTATTACTATTACAAAAACATTTAGTTATGGCTTATTTGATTAATGGAAATTGTATTGCTTGCGGTACTTGTATGGCAGAGTGTCCTACCGACTCTATCTCCGAAGGCGATATCTACGTAATTGATCCTGATACTTGCGTAGATTGTGGTGCTTGTGCAGCCGTTTGCCCTACAGAAAGTATCGAACAACAATAATAGCCCATAGAGATATTGGGCTTAGATGAGTGTTGATATATACCCGCTTTTCTTGCAGAAAAGCGGGTATATTGTTTTTATGGCTTTGGAGACTAAAGGCTATAAAACGTTACACAAAGAGAGAAGACAGACTCATTTAATAAAGCCTAAAAATATAAATTCCCTACTCTGTCGGAGCAATCTTTGTTTCTTTTCTCAGAAATAACGTATCTTCATTGTTCAGATTTTCTTCTTACCAAAGTTTCCAACAAAAAAAACAGACAAAAATGCAATCATGGCAGGTATTTACATACATGTTCCGTTTTGTAGTAAGAAATGTTCCTACTGTGACTTCTATTCTGTAGTCAGTAAGAGCTACATAACTCAATATATTCATTCTCTCCTATTCGAGATAAAAGGTAGGGCGAGAGAGTATAATGAGCTATTGGGTTCCCAAGATAAAATAGAAACCATATACATAGGAGGAGGGACTCCTTCTCTCCTTTCTAATGCTTATATTGCCACTATAATAGAAACTCTACGCAAACATTTCAAGGTCTCATCTGAAGCAGAGATCACGATGGAAGTAAATCCGGAATCGGTAAGTAAGAAAAATCTTCCAGAGTACCGAAATATTGGTATCAATAGAGTAAGTATGGGAGTACAGAGTTTTAATGACCAACTATTAAAATCCATTTCCCGAAGCCACACCTCTATTGAGGCCATCCATGCGATTGACATCATAAAAGGATCAGGAATAGAAAATCTATCTATTGACCTTATTTATGGTCTTCCCGATCAAACATTAAAAATATGGATAAAAGATTTGGATACACTTTTCAGTCTTGATATACCACATTTGTCTGCTTATCATCTGATTTATGAAGAAGGAACTCCCATGTGGTATTTTAGAAAAAGAGGAAAAGTTCAAGAGACTCCGGAAGAAACAAGTATTGAAATGGCCAAATACCTATACATTTCCACAGAGTTTCACGGACTAATTCCTTATGAAATCTCTGCTTTTGCAAAAAAAGGATTTGAAAGCAAGCACAATAGTGCGTATTGGTTAGGAAAACCTTATTTAGCCTTTGGTCCATCAGCACATGGTTATATTCACCCTTATCGTTGGTCCGTATCCCCCTCCATTGTAAAATACATTCAAAATCCTCTATCTGAAGATATACGACACACAGAGATTATCTCTCATGAGGAGTCTATGGAAGAGTATATATTAACTCGAATGCGAACTCTTCAACATGGAATATCTCTTGACTATATCTATAAGGAGTATGGAAAAACTTCTTATGATAGAGTTAAGCACGTAATAGATAAAAAGATTTCTTGTGGTCTTATCCGAGAACTCCCCAATAATCATTATGCTCTCACATACGATGGAATACTACTTATGGATGCTATAATATTAGAAATGGTTTCGGAGTAAGTATTCTGGTAAGATCGTTCATTTACAAAAGAATCCTCAAAAGAAATATAGCCGTAGACCTTCTTATCTACGGCTATATTTTGCTGTACCCAGACCCGGGGTCGAACCGGGATGGAAGTGAATCCACTGGTGTTTGAGACCAGCGCGTCTACCGATTCCGCCATCTGGGCATCTTTGTCTTATTGCGTTGCAAAGTTAGTATTATTATTGAAAACTGCAATAGATATACACTAAAAACAATAACAATTCTGCTGTTTTATTCATTCTCAATCTCTTTAAGAAGATTACGAATGGCATCTTCAAGTATATCTATCACATGATCAAACCCGTCTGCTCCTCCATAGTATGGATCCGGGACATGATCAAAAGCTCTATCCGAACTACAAAAATCTGTTAGCATCTTTATCTTCTTGCTCTCCTCTTCAGTGCAAGCCAAAGAAAGTAAGTAATCTCTGTTGGAATGATCCATAGCCAAAATCAAGTCAAACTTTTCAAAATCCGAATACCTTACTTTTCTTGATATGGAATCGACGTTATACCCTCTTTTATTTCCATGAAATATCATTCTGGGATCTGCCTTTTCTCCCTCATGATATCCGGCAGTTCCGGCAGAATCTATCACATACTCATAACGTGTACTTCTCGACTCCAAAAACTTCTTAGTCACGGCTTCCGCAGCAGCAGAACGACAGATATTACCAAGACAGACAAATAAAATACACTTTTTCGGTTTATTGTTTTGTTTCATATTATTTTATCATAAGACTACCATACAGGGTCCACATCGTAAAAGACTCTCAAGTTCGACGAAGGTCTATTAAGAGCATACACGCTATTCTGTATCCGTACCATCATCTGTTTGACGTCCTGTATGGGAAATTGTACCGGCACCTTTACCCATATTCTAAACCCTATGGAAGCATTTACTTTTTTTACCGGGAATGGAGCAGGGCCCAAAGTAGTGCAATCTGATAAGTTAGATACCAGCATGGATATCATCTCACGAGTATATGCCAATGCTTCCTTCCGATCCTTACTTTCCACAGATATAGAAATCATTCGAGAAAAAGGCGGATACAACAGAGAATATCTCTCTTTCAAAGCCACAGCGGTAAAGCTTTCATGATCTGATCTTAGGACATTATCTATAACCGGATGATGTGGATTGAAAGTTTGAATTACAACTCTCTTCAAATGCTTTGGAGTATATCTCCATTCGTACATACACTGAAAGACTCTTTCTTCTGCCCGAAAGTCTGGTCTTGCAAACAAAATATCAAGATTGGTTACAGCAATACAATCGGCTCCATGAAGTAGAGCAAATGAAGGACGACCCTTTGGAGAAAGAATGATGTCTGCGTCTTCCCATCCGAAATTAGATTTAGAGTCCTCCACTCTAACAGGAACATTAGGATATAATTCTCTTACTTCATCTGCTAAACGCTCTATGCCTGTTCCTTCCTCTTTTAAGCTTTTTCCCTCACATTCTGCACATTTCTCCAGCTTTGGCTTGTGATATCCGCAAATAGCACAAACAAGTTCTCCTCCCTCCTTGTATATTTTAAGAGGAATCTTACAATCCGGGCAACTTTCCACATGACCACATCGAATACAACTTACACCCTTGGCATATCCGTATCTGTGGTGCAGAATAAGTACTTTTCCCGACTCTGACAAAGTCTTCTGTATAGCACTTTGCAGTTCAAAAGACAGAAGCCTGCCACTCACACGATTCTTATCAAAAGCCTCACGTAGATCTACAAGATCTACGCTACAATCCCTATTCTTTGAGGGATTCACATAATCGAAAGGGATCAGTCTGTATGTTCCCCTCTTTGCTTGTATGTAGCTTTCTAAAGATGGTGTTCTCGAACAAAGTAAAACATCTACTTCTTTTCCCATAAGGCGAGCCATCATAAGAGCAGTATGAACTGCAGAGTATCGTGGATTAGGTTCTATCTGCTTGTAAAAACTATCCTCTTCTCCCAGCACAATAATTCCTTTAAGAGAGGCAATAGGAAGAAGTACAACAGAACGAATGCCGACAAAAATATAACCTCCACTTCCCGATAGAGACTTATTCCAAACGGACTCCTTCTGCATTCCACTACTATTGGCATCATAGAGTTCTACTTTTTCCGGGAATAGTATCCGAAGGTATGGAAGAGCTTCGGATAGTAGTTCGGTAGAGGGATATAAAAGCAATATATTTCCCCCTGCTTCTATCTTCCCCTCTATCCAGTGAATAGGCAAGCTTGTGTATGGAGTGGAATAGTCAAACTCCCCATGTATCAACTGAATTTGGATATTCTGTGCGGATTGTTCCAAACATCTTCTCCATGCCTGTTGTGATTGTTTCAGCTCCTCTTCAGGAATAACAAGAGTATAAGAAGATACAGACGAGGCATCTACGATTCTTAGGAAGCCTGACTCAATTAGACTTTTAACAATTGCCGGAGAAGTATTGTACTTCTCAGCTATATAGCTACGAGTGAAATAACGGATATTTTTTTCTTCTCTGACAGCTGCAGCTACTCGAATCATCTGCTTACGTTTGGAATACCTCTGAAGAAATAGCTTCCACTCTTCTTCGGTATCAGAGAGCAATGCTCCCTTTGGAGAGGCTAAAAAAGGTTCTGAAACAGCAACTAATGTTCTGGTTCTATAGGTACGATTATCCAACTCCGACACATTCTCTTCCAATGAAGAGGGAAGACAAGCTCTCCAAACCTCTCCCATTGTACACATATAGTAAAGAGAAATCCATTCCCACAACTTTACTATGGATTGAGGTATCTTAGGAAGGGGGAAAACATCCGAGACATTCTTGTAGAAGATTCCCTCATGAGGAGGAAGCTCTCTTTTTTGTACAACAAGCCCGGTGTACAATATTTTTCCTACATAAACACGTACTATGGAGCCAATACCGATTCCCAATGTTTTCTCTTCCACCTTGTATGTGTATGGGGTAGGAACAAGTAGCGGGACTATGACATCTACATAATACATCTGTTGCAATTAACGAGGAGCTCTCGTATAAAGAAAAAATGCAACGGGAATAAATATAATATTAGGCAACCAAGCTCCCAAGGCAGGGGGTATAGCTCCCGAAGCAGAGTAGGTACTGAAAAATGTAAAGAGCAATATATATGTAAAGGTAAGGGCTAAACCTATTGCAATATTCAGTCCCATTCCTCCTTTAACCTTTCGAAGAGACAGTGTAGCTCCCATGATGGTCAATATAAATGCAGCCAAAATAGAAGCAAATCTCCGATGATACTCTATCTGAAATCTTTGAATACTTCCTAAGCCTCTATCTCTCTGTCTGTCTATATACCTTCCTAATGTTGCTGTGGTAAGTTGTTCGCTATCTTCATCGGACATCACCAGATCTGCGGGCGTTATTGGGATTATCGTGTCTTTGGCTGTACCTGTCGAGACCTTTTCGTAAAGCCCTTCAAAATCTCGTATCATATAGTCTGTAAGAGTCCAATGATAAAGAGAGTCATACGTAACCATCTGTGCAGTTAATCTCGACACCAATGTTTTTCCCTCGAATTTTTCCAAAGAGAAAAAGCCTCCGGAATTGTTGATAACATCAAAAGAAGAGAAAAATGCCAAGACTCCGGGAGCAACCTCTGCCTGCAGATTAGAGCCACGTACATTCTTTTTATCATCAATATATCTGTTCTGAAACTCTATTCTTACCACATTCAGCTTGGGCACGATATAGCTACTGAGCAAAAAAGTAGCAAATGCCAATACCGTTGCAGATATCATATAGGGTTTCATGATACGCTTTAAGCTCATCCCCGAAGACTGCATGGCTATGATCTCAGAGTTATTAGCCAGCTTGGAAGTAAAGAAGATAACGCTAAGGAAGATAAACAACGGAGCAAGCAGATTGGCATAGTATGGAATAAAAGCCATGTAATAGTTGAATACAATCTCACGCAAAGTGAGTTCCGGATTGGAAAACTCGGAGATCTTCTCCTGAATATCTATCACCACGATTATAGCCATGATGAGGGATATAATAAACAGAAACGTTCCGAGAAACTGCTTTATTATATATCTATCTAAGCGTGTCAATCCTATTTTACTCCAAAACTTTGCCATCGTGTATCTTCTTTATAGACGTCTCATAAGCACCGGAATCATCCTATCTTTCCATGCCTTAAATGTCCCTGCCAGGATCTGTTTTCTGGCTTCTCTTACCAAATCCAGATAGAAAGCCAGATTATGCACGGAAGCAATCTGGAAGCCTAACAACTCTTTGCTGTGAATAAGATGCCTCACATACGCCTTGGAGTACCTCTGATCCACATGAGAAGAGCCATTCGGATCGAGTGGAGAGAAATCGTCAGCCCACTTTTGGTTTCTCATGTTCATGGTTCCCTCCCACGTAAAGAGCATTCCGTTTCTACCATTTCTGGTAGGCATGATGCAGTCAAACATATCTACCCCTCTCTCTATTGCTTCCAATATATTTTCGGGAGTACCCACCCCCATCAGGTAGCGAGGCTTATCCTGAGGCAGCTCTTCATTTACTATCTCAATCATGTCGTACATAACCTCCGCAGGTTCCCCCACGGCAAGACCTCCGATAGCATTTCCATCTGCCCCATAGTCTGCCACTCTTTTGGCGGCATCCCGTCTAAGATCAGCGTAGGTACAGCCCTGCACAATAGGGAAAAGGCTCTGATTATAGCCATAATGCGGTTCTGTCTCGTTGAATCTCTTAAAACAGCGTTCAAGCCAACGCTCTGTCAGCCCAAGAGACTTCTTTGCATAAGCATAATCAGAAGTTCCGGGAGGACACTCATCAAAGGCCATGATAATATCTGCACCTATTAGTCTCTCTATGTCCATCACCTTTTCCGGAGTGAAAAGATGCTTTGAGCCATCCAGGTGAGAGCGAAACTCCACTCCCTCTTCCATAATCTTTCTTATCTCTGTAAGGGAAAAGACCTGAAAGCCGCCACTATCTGTAAGAATGGGTCCATCCCATGTTCCAAACTTGTGTAGCCCTCCGGCTTTGTAGAGGATATCCGTACCGGGTCTCAAATAGAGATGGTATGTGTTTCCAAGTATTATTTCCGCCCCTATATCTTCACGCAGTTCGTGCATATAGACAGCCTTAACACTGCCCAACGTACCCACAGGCATGAATATAGGGGTGTGAATATCTCCATGATCCGTATGCAGAACACCTACTCTGGCATTGCTGTTCGGATCTTTATATTGCAATTCATATTTCATTACCACAAAGGTATTACTTCTGTCTTTAATATCAAGAAGAGACAGGGCTAATCCTCATCCCACCAGTCGGAGAGATCCCCTACTCCCTTGAAGCGATCCAGCTCTCTTCTTTCCTTTTTAGTGGGTCGTCCCAACCCTCTTGAGCGATCCACAAAACCGGAAAGCTTATTCAGCTCCAATATTTCATACTCGCTTTCCGGTGTCAGATTCTCAAGATATTGGTCTACAAGCTTGGCTCCGACACGGCTATTCAGTAACGCTTTCACTCTGAAAGTGTAGGTTATCGGAGGCTTGCGTACCTTTATTATATCCCCCACCCTCACTATTGCAGAGGGCTTGGCGGGCTGATCTCTTAGCTCCACTCTATTCTTTTTGCACTCTTCTGCAGCAATAGAGCGTGTTTTATACACCCGAGTAGCCCAAAGCCACTTGTCTATTCTTCCGTCGCCGGAGTGTTCTTTGTCTGACATTCCTGCTTCACTGCTTTAGTGTTTACGTTATTCATTGCCCGCTCTATACCCATTAGGGCAAAAAGTTTTATCCCCTCACAGGCACGTTCTCCTATTTCGAGCAGAGCCTTTTCCTCTTCGGGAGTAAATTTATCAAGCACATAATCCACCTGCTCGCCTTTATGAAAATTATTGCCGATACCCACTCTCAGGCGAGCATACTTTTGAGATCCCAATATCTGGGCTATATGCTTCAGGCCATTATGACCTCCATCACTTCCCGATGGCTTCATTCTCAATGTTCCGAGCGGCAGAGAGAGATCGTCTGTAACGATAAGAAGATTTTCTACCGGGATATTCTCTTTCGTCATCCAGTATCTCACGGCATTTCCGCTCAGGTTCATGTAAGTAGATGGCTTTAGCAGAATGAGGATTTTATTCTTCACTCTAACCTGTGCCACTGCCCCATATCTATCATCCGAAAAGTCTGCGGCGAAGTCCGGAACCAACCCATTGACAACTCTAAAGCCGACATTGTGGCGAGTTCCCATATATTCCGCTCCGACATTTCCGAGTCCTACAACAAGGTATTTATTACTCATGCTTATCTATGTGTTTCCTTATGAGAAGTATTCAACATCTCACCTGCTATCTCTTCCAACTTATCGTACCACTCTTTTCCGAATCTTCTTATCAGCGGTTCTTTTAGAAACTGATAGACTCTCATATTTAGCTTTTTACCTTTCACCAATGCCGGCTTGCAGATTTCCCACTCGTGGTAGTTTACGGCGGTAAAAGAAGAGTATTCGGTCAGCCTTACGGGGTAGAGATGACAAGAAACAGGTTTATAGAACGATCGTTGCTTGTTTTCGGTGTAAGCCTTTTCAAAAGCGCAGCAACACCATCCGTTTTCTTCCGAGAGGGAAAAGACACAATCTCTACCACCTATGATGGAGGTAACGAGATCTCCATCGCTATCTCTGTAAGCAGGTCCGTTCTGTTCGAGATAGTTCAGATGTTTTTCCGGAAGATATTCCCGAACCACATCATAGCACTCTGCAATCTTTGGGAGTTCGTTCTCCTCCAAAGGAGCACCACTTTCTCCCTCTATGCAGCAAGCTCCTTTGCAAGCCTCCAGATCGCAGCAGAAATATGTTTCTATGACATCCCTGCTTACTATGGCTCCGTCTATCTCTATCACTGTATCTTTAATGTATTACAAATCGACCTCTTTCTTTAGAAACAAATATCTGCCTACAAGCTTTGAGACTTACAGGCAGATATTTCTATATGCTGAGCTACGCACAGCGGCAATAAAGATTACTTACCGGCTTTTGCGGCAGCACCTCTTGCAGCACGAGTAAGCTTAACTGCAGCTACAACGTTGTTCTTAGAGTTCATCAACTCAAGATTGTCAAAAGATAGCTGACCAATCTGCAATGTCTTGCCCAAGCCCAAGTTTGTTACATCAATAGAAAGGAATTCAGGAATGTTTTTGTAAAGTCCCTTCACACGGATTTTTCTCATCTCAAGGCTCAACTTACCACCGGCCTTAACACCTTCTGCGTGGCCTGTAAGCTTAACAGGAACATCTATCACAATAGGCTTAGCTTCTTCTATTTGAAGGAAGTCGATGTGAAGGATACGGTCTGTCACAGGGTGAAACTGTATATCCTTCAAGATACATGTAGTAGCCTTACCATCAATATTCATGTTTACCACGAAAATATCAGGAGAGTAGATGAGTTTACGTACTGCATCGTCAGTTACCACGATAGACTGATTAAAGTTTGCTCCGTATATTACAGCAGGAATGTTGTCTCCCTTACGGAGTTCCTTTGATGCCTTCTTTCCAAGGTCTTGACGTGCCGATGCACTTAGGTCAAATGTTTTCATTTCGTAAATTTAATTGTTGTGTTACTCAAAATTAGCGTTTCGCTAATTCCCCATCACACGTAGGGCTTTCGCAAAATCTGTGCAAAGATAATGCTTTTCCGTGAGAATGAAAAACATCATACGCCAGAACTTTCGGCTCGAACGAGATCTTAGAAACGTCTATATACCAGCATGGTACATCTTCTCAGGGATCATTTTTATTCTTAACACGATCATAAATACCTTTGAATACGTTTAGAAATGGCTCTGAAGCTTGATAATATTAGAAATCAAGACCTGAATCGGAGAAATCGAGACTTGAAAACCGGACATCAAACCGTGAGTTCCAAAAACCGAGACTTGATTTACCATACCGAACAGATTAAAAGAGAAATATAAACCTGTTTATTACAATATTCTAACAGGTTAAAAGAGAGTTCTAAAAGAGCTTTAGAAATCTCGCAATTCTTTCCCACTCTGCTCTATCTTCTCCCGAAAATGTCTCCCGGTAGCGTTGTACACTATCCACAGGTACTATAAGGTATCTGTTGGGACGACCGGTTCTTCTGGCAACAAACGTATAATGCTCTTTCCACTCCTCTATGGATATACGGTTTTGTCTGTCTATGCCGATCTGCATACTCAACATTTTTCCAAGCCGAGTGTATGGTTGATATTGGTTGCTTATGAAGTTTCCAAGAGAGTAAACCACCGGGACAGATTTTCCACCCGATGAAAGCAAAGTATCCGACGGCTGTACCACATGCGGATGCATTCCCACAATGGCATCTACACCGTTATCTGCAAGCCATTGAGCCTCTTTTTTCTGATCTCCACTTGGAGTGAGGCTATACTCTATACCCCAATGCATGGAGGCTATGATAAAGTCTGCTCCTAATGCTTTTACTTTTTCGAGATCGTTCTTAATGGCGATGGTATCTATCAAGTTTACTCTGACAGGCTCAAAGAATGGAATACCGTTAGTCCCGTAAGTGTATGCCAAGAAGGCAATCTTCACTCCCAATGTATCTATGACAAGAGGATTTCTCATACGATAATCCTCTTCCGAACGGAAAGAGCCCGTACTACGTATTCCCACACCATCCAATATATCAAGCGTTCTGATCACTCCTTTATTACCCCTATCGCACGTATGATTATTAGCAGTAGTAAGGATATCCACACCGACATCCCTAAGATCCGAAGCCAAAATATCGGGACTGCTGAATGTAGGATAGCCGGTATAAGGCTCTCCTCCAAAGGTTGTTTCAAGATTTCCAATGACCAAGTCAGCACCCTTGAAATAGGAAGACACCGCATCGAATACAGGCTTAAAGTCATGCTTTTTCTGTTTCCCATCCCAAGCTGCGTCTACTTGAGGTTTATGGCTCATTATGTCTCCGAGAAAGAGGAAACGAAGCCGGCGATATTCGGGAATAGAATCTTGTTCTTTTTTTTCTGCAGAATGTTCCCTGCCCTTTGCTGTTCCACCACAAGAAAGAAGAAGAAAAAAAAGAAACACGATCCCTACAACCGGATTGATTTTTTTGAAAACGTTTTTTGTCATTGGAAGAATAAGCGGTTTTATCAAATGATATATTTTCTCTTTATATGGGGTTGTTATTTCGGATATAGCCTGTTCGGTGCTGTTGAGAATGCCCATTTGGTAGCAAAGATAAGTGAGTTAGAGTGAAGCACAAGCATATCAGATTGTTTATTTCTACACTTTTCTCACAATTCTCTCTTCGGTTAAATTGAACAAAAGAGAGATTAAACGAGGTCATTTTGGTAACTTTGCCCCTCATACAGAACAGAAATCGTATCGTGAAAGAGCATTTGAGCATACAAAATTTGTGCAGGAAGATTTGTGAGTCGTCCCCGACCAAGAGATTAAAAGAGACCCTTTCCGACCGAAGCAATTCGGTAAAAAAAATCTCCTTGGAAGGTATCTGTGGTTCATTCCCTGCTGTTTTGACAGCAGACCTGATGCAGCAAACAAATAGAAGCATCCTCCACATAGCACAAGATAAAGAGAGTGCCGGATATTTCTACAATGATATAGTCTCCATCTTGGGAGCAGAAGAGGCGGAGCAAAAAGCATTCTTCTTCCCCTCCAGATACAACCGAGGCATCAAGTATGGCAGTGTGGACAGTGCCAATGAAGTGCTAAGAACACAAGCGATAGAAGCTCTTTCGCACGAGACATCCCCTAAAATCATTGTCTCTTATCCGGATGCCGTGGCAGAAAAGATACCGGACACTGCCGGTGCAGACAGCCATCTCCGAATGGAAGTAAGCGTAGGCGATACCATCGACAGGGCTCATCTGCGGACAGTACTCTGGAATATGGGAATGAACGAAACGGACTACGTCTACTCTCCGGGGGAGTTTGCCGTTCGCGGAAGCCTGATAGACATCTTCTCTTTTGCCTACGAATACCCGGTGCGGATAGACTTCTTTGACGACGAAATAGATAGCATCCGTACATTCGACTGCGTGGATCAATGCTCCATAGAGAAGATAGAGAAAGCCGTTATCACTCCCCCTATCAGCAATGAGACGATAACACACGGAGAGGCAATACTGAATCTCCTGCCGGAAGACACAATCATATTCATAGAAAACAGTGTACAGCTGCACAATGCACTACAAGAGTTGTATGAGAGTAAGCCTGTACATCCGGAAAGCAACAGCATAAAGACAGAAAAAGAGCTTCAAGAACTTCTCATCTCTCCGGGACAATTTGAACATCTTTTAGGGGAAAAGAAAACCATTCTTTCGGGTTTCATCCCTGCGGAAGAACGGTATTTATGGGAGAGTATCTCCTTTAAGCAAAACCCCGAACCACTGTACCATAAACAGTTTGACAGGCTTATAGAGGAGGTTGAGAAATATCAAAAGGAGAATGGTTACACGGTCTACATCATGAGTGGACAGGAAAGCCAGCTTCAAAGACTAACGCATATCTTTCAAGAGAAAGGTGCTTCCACCCATTTTTCATCCGTTACACCCACTCTGCATGCCGGATTTATAGATCACGAGACACGCATTGTTCTCCTGACGGATCACTCCATTTTTGAGAGATTTCACAGATACAAAACCAAAGCCGACCGCATCAAGCAAAACGTGGCAACCTTATCCATAAAAGATATTCAGGGGTTCAGCTTCGGAGATTATGTCGTACATATCAATCACGGCATAGGACAGTTTGCCGGACTTCTCACCATGGAGCAGAACGGAAAAAGGCAAGAGTACGTCCGTGTAAACTACAAAGGCGGAGACAGCATCTATGTAAGCATACACTCTCTGCACCATCTTTCCAAATACAAATCCAAAGAGAGCGATACTCCTCCGACTTTGAGCAAACTCGGATCCGGTGCTTGGGAAAAGCTGAAAGAGACAACAAAGAAAAAGGTTAAAGACATTGCCCGGGATCTCATCAAGCTCTACGCTTCCCGCATGGAGCAGAAGGGATTTGCTTTTTCGCCGGATACCTACCTGCAAGAAGAGTTGGAAAGCTCTTTCATGTACGAAGACACACCGGATCAGGAGAAGACAACTGCCGAGGTGAAGCACGACATGGAACAACCCATACCTATGGATCGTCTTGTCTGTGGAGATGTAGGCTTCGGAAAGACCGAGATAGCCATACGTGCTGCATTCAAAGCGGCTACGGACAATAAGCAGGTAGCTGTTTTGGTACCAACGACCGTACTGGCGTATCAACACTATAGGACGTTTAAGAAAAGGCTGAAAAACTTTCCCGTGAATATTGCATACCTCTCCAGAGCAAAGTCGGCAAAAGAGCAGAGAGACATACTAACCGGACTGAAAGAAGGCAAGATAGACATCATCATAGGTACTCATAAGCTGGTAGGGAAAGAGGTTATCTTCAAGGATCTTGGGCTTCTCATCATAGACGAAGAGCAGAAGTTTGGTGTCTCCGTAAAGGAAAAGCTGAGACAGTTGAAAGCCAATGTGGATACACTGACCCTGACAGCCACACCCATTCCGCGCACTTTGCAGTTTTCTCTAATGGGAGCAAGAGACCTGTCTAATATTCTAACTCCCCCACCCAACAGGCATCCGATCTATACGGAACTATCTACATACAATGGAGAGAATATTGCCGAAGCCATCAACTTTGAGCTTGCAAGAGGAGGACAAATCTTTTTTGTTCACAACAGAATACACAATCTGAACGATATTGCATCGGACATTGTGCGTGCAGTACCCGATATCAGAATAGGTATCGCACACGGACAGATGGCTCCGAAAGAGGTAGAAAAAATCCTTCTGGACTTTGTGGATCATCGCTATGATCTCCTTTTGGCAACTTCGATAGTGGAGAATGGTATAGATGTACCCAATGCCAACACCATCATTATCAATGATGCGCACAGATACGGACTGAGTGATCTGCATCAGCTTAGAGGGAGAGTCGGGAGAAGTGATAAGAAAGCTTTCTGCCATCTGATGGTGCCACCCAAAGAGTATCTCACTCCCGATGCAGTCCGGAGACTGGAAGCGATAACCTCCTATACAGACTTGGGCAGTGGCATTCATATAGCCATGCAAGACCTTGACATACGTGGAGCCGGGAATATGCTTGGGGCAGAACAGAGCGGTTTCATTGCAGATATAGGCTACGAAACGTACAAGAAGATCTTGGAAGAGGCTGTCGGCGAAATCAGAAACGAGGAGCTTGGAGAGGTGAAAGCCTATTCCTCATCGAGCAACAAAGAGTATGTGAAAGAGACCATCATAGAAACAGACTTTGATGCTTACTTCCCGGACGGCTATGTACCCGGCGACCAGGAAAAGCTTGCCCTCTACCGAAAGCTGGAAGACCTTACCGACCATAACTCTCTCCGTATCTATACGGAAAAATTGCTGGACAGATTTGGCAAGCTTCCACCGGAAGCGGAGAACCTGTTGGAGCTTATCTTGATCAAATGGAAGGGTAAGGCACTCGGTTTGGAGAAGATTGTACTAAAAGGCAACAGAATGAATATGCAGTTTGTCTCCGATGAAAAAAGCCCGTTCTACCGGTCTGAGACTTTCTCTGCAATCTTATCGAGTCCGATTCTTATCAAACGAAAGATGCAGTTCAAGCAGCTTGGCAACAAAAGATTACTGATAGTTCCGACAATCGAAAGCATTAAAGAAGCTTCTTCTGTGTTGAACCAATTACTTTCTCAATAGCTATACAAAATGATCTTATAACGTTAAAAAGATGCTCTGAACCGATTCAGGAAAAAAGATCACGGCTTGATTGGTAAAATTCAAGCTTTGAACTGCGTAAATCAAGGCATGATTTTTCCAAGACAAGACATGATTTCACAAAATCAAGCCTTGATTTCGATCTCCGAACAGGTTTAGCCGTTTTTATTAACGTGAATACAAAAAGAGATTGGAATGTTCAAACGAATTTACATTCCAATCTCTTCTATTTTTCAGTGCCGTATATCTTGCAGCCTGTTAAGCGTCTCCTTTCAGGAATAGAGCTTTTACCTCTTCTGCTATTGCTTCTGCCTCTTTCATGGTAGGAGCTTCGGAGTAGATCCGGACAATAGGCTCGGTATTGCTCTTTCGGATTTGCACCCAAGTGGTTTCAAAGTCCAACTTCAGCCCATCCGTAGTGGTAGGAGTGGCTTGAGGATAATGGCTCCGAATCTTGGATATCATTGCCGAAAAGTCTGTGCAGTCATCAATCTGCACTTTAGTCTTGAACATACAATACTGTGGAAGTATTTCCCTCATCTGTGTAGGCTTTAGCATCCGTTTTGCAAGTGCTGTCAGGAAGAGAGCGATACCCACCATTGCATCTCTTCCGTAGTGCAATGCAGGGAAGATTACTCCCCCATTTCCTTCTCCGCCAATAAGAGCACCGACCTCTTTCATCTTTGCCACGACATTTACTTCACCCACATTTGCAGGATAGTATTGCCCTCCTCTTGCAAGAGTAACATCTCTAAGACCACGAGAAGAAGAGAGATTGGAGACCGTGGTATGCTGTCCCGGAGTGATGTCCAACAGATAGTCCGCAACGGCTATTAGTGTATTCTCCTCACCAAACATGGAGCCATCTTCGCATATAACCGCAAGTCTGTCCGCATCCGGATCTACTGCAAAGCCAACGTGTGCCTGCTCCTCCACAACGACAGAAGAGATGTCTGTAAGATTGTGAGGCAGTGGTTCCGGATCGTGAGCAAACTCTCCATTGGGTGTACCATGAATCAAAAGAATATCTCTTACGCCCAATGCTTCCAAAAGGCTTGGAACAATAACAGCTCCGACAGAGTTTACACAGTCTACCGCAACCTTCAGCCTTGCACGACTGATGGCATCGACATCAACCTGAGGCAGAGCCACGACATCGTCTATATGCTTTTGGGTGTAGTCTTTTCGATAAATCCTGCCTATCTCATCTACCGGAGAGAAGTTCAGAACATCGCTTTCTGCCAAAGCGATGAGTGCCTTTCCCTCTTTGTCGCTAAGGAACTCCCCTTTTTCGTTGAGTAACTTTAAGGCATTCCAATGTTTGGGATTGTGGCTTGCGGTGATAATGATGCCTCCATCTGCTTGCTCGTAAATCACTGCCATTTCTGTGGTAGGAGTGGATGCGAGATCTATATCGACAACATTGAATCCCATGGCTACAAGAGTTCCTGTAACAATGTTCTTGACCATAGGTCCGGATATACGGGCATCTCTCCCAACCACTATCTTGTTGCTGTGAACAGTGGAAGACTCTCTTATGAGAGAGGCATAAGCTGCCGTAAACTTAGCGATATTCACAGGGTTCAATCCTTCTTCAACGGATCCTCCTATCGTTCCCCGAATACCTGAAATAGACTTTATTAAACTCATATACTCTAACGAATGTATCTTTTGTGGATATATAAATATGCAAAAACCTGCATGATGCAGGCTTTTACTTCTTAAACTTAAACTCTACAAGTTCATAAAACACGGGCTCTCCGTTTTGCTGAATCTCCGCAACACCGGGTCCGTACTTGAATGATACTATCATCTGTACTTTTCCTCCGTCTCCGACATATGGGAGTACAAAGTTCATCGCAGGAGCCAGATAGCTGTTGTATGGTGAGTGAGATATAGTAGAGGAGACAAGAATTTCTCTTCCCTCTTTTACATATACAAAATTGCAGGGATACGTACCGGATTTGGTAGGACTGATATTATCGTAAATACTCTTTTCCTCTTGAGCAAAACGTTCCATTTTGAATCGGGTAAGCACAATGGTCTTTCCAGATACAAGCTTCTTTTTCATATCTCCACGGCTTACAATGCGGAGATAAATACCATCTTTCACTTCAAAAAACTCATTCTCCGGAGAGGCTTGCCCCTCTGCCGGTTCGGAAGTAATCTTGAAGTTGTTCTTTGAAATAAAGTCTGCTATCTGTCTTTTTTCTCTCTTGATGATGTCTACATAGGAAAGCCTGTTCTTATCACAAGAGATAAAAAGAGAAGCAAAGAAAATCGTTGCAAGAGATAGTATGAAGTATGTCTTCTTGTTTGCCATGATATATCGTAATGGTCTGCTTAAATAATCTGTCTGTTTACTATTCCTTTCAAAGGTAGTAAAAATATTACGGATGCATCTTTTCCAACGCTTTGAGAACCTCTTGATAAGCCTCTTCTAAAGTTCCGTAGAACTCAGCACCCGAAGCATTTCTGTGCCCTCCACCTGAAAAATAGGATGAAGCAAAGAGATTGCACGCAAAAGGATCTTTGGATCGGAAAGAAAGTTTGATAAAGTTGGACTGCTCGTACAAATAGATGGAGAACTGGATTTCTTTCGCTTCAAGAGGAACATTGACCAACCCGTCCGTGTCTCCTATCTTGTAGTTAAATCTGTTCTTCTCTGCTTTTGAAAGTGTGATTATGGCTGTCTTTTTCTCCGGCAAAACCGTAAGATTGTTGGAGACAGCGTAGGCATTAAGCCTTACTTTATCTATGGAATAGCCTCTGTTTACACGAGCCGACACATCGTCTTTATCCAATCCGAGCTCTATCATTTCGGATAAAACGGTATAGATATGCGGATCATTGGAGTTGTAAGAAAAGCCTCCCGTGTCGGTCATCATACCTACATAGAAACAGGTTATGGCATCCAGCGTAAAAAGTTCCTTATATCCGCAGAGAGATAAAATGGTGTAAGTCAAAAGAGAGGTAGAGGAAACCATCGGATAGGAAAAGACCAGATCCGAAAAATCGGTGGGATCCAAATGATGGTCGATAAGAATCTTATATGCCTTTGAACGGCAAAGGCTATCTGACATTTCGGCTGTGCGGTACGGATCGTTGAAGTCAAGAGAGAATATAATATCCGCTTCTTCCAATATGCGAGAAGCTTTTTCCGGTGTCTCTTTAGCAATGGTATGTATCTCCAAATCTGCAAGGAAGCTGAAACTTTCGGGGTATCTGGAAGGGAAAACAATATCTGCCTCTATCCCTTTGCTTTTCAAAATATGGTACAGCCCCAATGAAGAGCCTACGGCATCACCATCCGGTGAAACATGAGTAATGATAGCAACCTTATCCGTTCTCTTTATTCCTTCTATCTTTTCTCTTAGGTGATCTATTTTTGTTGTGTCCAGTTCTTTTATCATCGTTTCTTTTGTGGGTGTTACGCCCTTGTTGTGTTCTGTTTGTTTGCTTTCTGTACGTTTTTCGTCTCGCTTTGGAGCGCTCCGTGAAAGGGGCATATACGGGGGCTTCACCTAAATCAGGTGTCAAAGGGATCTTTTTTACCTCGTATTCAAGAAAGCGTTCTATCTTGTAAAATTCGTTTTGCTCATCCTGTCCGACAAGAGTAATGGCAATGCCATAGTCGTTATCTCCTCTTGCTGTACGTCCAATCCGGTGTACGTAATCTTCCGGATCTCTCGGCACATCAAGGTTAATGACCATCTCTATCTGGTCTACATCTATTCCCCTAGCCACAATATCCGTAGCGACCAAAAGATCTATCTTACCGTTCTTAAAGTCTCTCATCACCTCTTCTCGTTTTGACTGATCGAGGTCGGAGTGCATTTCGCACAGTTTTATATGCTTTCGGGAAAGGGTTGTAGAGAGTTGGCGCACCTTTTCCTTGGAAGAAGCAAATATGATACTCCTTTTAGGAGTGTGTTCCTTAAAGAGCTGGAGAATGATTGGAAGCTTTTGAGGCTCGTAGCAGATATAGGCTCTCTGATCTATGGATGTCGGAGGTTTTGATATGGCAATATTTATCTGTTTCGGATTCTTCATAATATTTGCCGCAAGCTTACGTATATTCGCAGGCATTGTTGCCGAAAACATTATGATCTGACAGCTTTTGGGCAACTGCTCAAATATCTGCATAATATCATCGTAGAAGCCCATATCCAACATTCTGTCCGCTTCATCCAAAATGAAGAAACTCAGTTGAGAGAGATCCACAGCCTCGAAATTGAGATGCGATAATAACCTTCCGGGAGTAGCGACAACAATATCTACACCCATGGCGAGACCTCTTCGCTGTTGTTCCCACTCGCTTCCGCCGGTTCCTCCATATACTGCCGTTGCGGAAACATCAACAAAGTAAGCAAAGCCCTGTATCTGATTATCTATCTGCTGAGCCAGCTCTCGTGTAGGAGCCATAATCACTGCATTGACCTTGTTGTTAGGGAAATCTCCATCAGCAAGCATGCTCAAAAGAGGAAGAACATAGGCTGCTGTCTTTCCTGTTCCCGTTTGAGCGCAGGCAATAAGGTCATCCCCGTCCAAGATAACAGGGATCGCCAGCTTTTGTATCGGTGATGGTTCTTTGAAGTTCATAGCCTCCAAACCATCCATCACATTCGGATTAAGATCAAACTGATCAAATGTATTTTCTATACTATTTTCTATATCGTTCTCCATTATCAAGTTCAGAGATTAAAGTGTAGGTAGCATGCCGTAACGTTGAACAACTTCCGTCAACGTTCCTTTTGTATAAGCCAAAGAGATAACAGAGTCGAGATTTGCCTTCAACTTCTCCTGTCCTGTGTTCAAAACCCAAGTATGTTTAAGCAAAAAGCTGACATCTGTATCAATAGCCAAGTTGGGGAGTTTCTCGGCATAGGATCCGGCAATATTTTTCTCACAAATAACATAAGCGAGAACTCCTTCCGAAACCGACCGAATCAGTTTTTCCTGACTCTCTTCTGTCTGACGGATTTGAAGATCAGGAATACTCTCTTGAGAGAGGTGACTTATTAACACCTCCATTGCAGGGAAGCCACTTGGTACGCTGATCTCTTTCCCTCTCAAGCTATCCAATGTAAAAGGAGAAATGTTATCGCCATCCGGGATATGTCGCATAAGGACATAGGAGGAGGAGTAGACAGGACGAGTATAAATGAAATCCTCACTACTATCAAGCATTGTCAGGTAAGAAGTGGCAAGTATATCCAAACGGTTACTCTTGAGATCCTCCAAAGACTCTGCATGAGATGTATATGGAACTATCTTGTAATCCTTATCCATCTTAGGCAAAAGCTTGATAAGCTCAACTTGTAAACCGGAAAGAGAGTCTCCCTTTATGGATATATCCTGTGGAGAGAGAACGACTCCGATACGAATATTTTCATCATCAGCACCGGTTTTCTTCTCCGATAACAGAGTAAACAACTTATATCCACCAAAACCAAAAAGCAGAACAAGAGCAACACCTAAAAGAATAGGCAAACGCAAATGAGCATTTCGCCCTCCTTTGTTTACTTGAATATATCTGTTGGACATGGCTTCTAAGATTTTGTGTTAGTTTCTAAAGTCCACAATCACTCCCAGTCTCAACATAGGAGGATAGGTCGGATAGTGTGGAAGAGAGAAGTATTTCGGATCAAGGAATAACGCTCCCACATTGTAATAGGTCAAGAAAAAGCGTGCTCTTTTAAGGTGTGCACTTACATAAGCATTCATGTGTACTGCATCTCCTCCCCCTATCGTTATATCGTTTTGAGGCACCAAAAGCTGAGTGGATGGTTCGTAGTACGGAGCCTTGTAGGCTGTATGCCAATAAGCATCTACTCCCAGTTGCAGAGTCAATACCTTTGCCAAAATGGTCTGAACGTACAGATTGCTATACGCCATTAGAGACGGATATTGGTATATCTTGTCATTGCTCAGATACTGATACTCTACCATATTGTCCCAATGGAAAGGTCCAAGCTTCAAGTTCTGTTCAAGCTCCACGCCTATTGCCCTAAAATTGTCATTCAACTGGGCAGGTACTCCTTCCGAACCGACATAGATCGGATTTTGGATTGTCTCAATATTTGCTTTAATCCTGGTAGAAGTAAAAGGAATAGAAAGTTCCCCTCCCAATCGAAGTCTTTGTACCGGATTAAAGCTGTTTTCCCAGCGATTGAAAGTACTGCTGAATCTTCTTAATATAAGAGGTGTACGTTCGTTTCTTAGTTCACCAAAAAGTCGTACAACGTGCCTTTTATTTGCAATAGACATGGCATACTGTGCCTCTGCATCCACAGATAAATTTCCGGCATAAGCACCGACAGTGCCTAAATCTCCGCTCAGATAGTAAGTAAACCTTTTCCCTTTGGTGGAAGAGAGTCTTGCACCGACATAAGTAGTAGACTCATCCGTTTTATAGGGAGTTATTTGAGGATTTTGCTCTCCTTCCGGAATAATCGGAGGAAGACTATATCTATCCTGTTGATACCTTATGTAACCTGCCAATCCCATCTTTGCCCACTTATGGAAACCCTCTTCCAAAGCGATACCGATAGTTCCACCATAGGATTCTCCTATGTGCTCTTCATCCGGATAAAAGCGATCATCATCTTTTTTTGGGAAATACTGCTTCTTGTAGATCTCTGCAATGTTAGGCATTTGAGAGACAAAACGGCGTCTGTGTCTGTTGTAAGTGAAATCATTGAAGATGGTTGTTACCGGAACAAATTCCCTTTTAAGAGAGTCTGTTTCCGTAGGAGCCTTTCTTGTAATACCCAAACTGTATCTGTGATGAAAGCGTGCTTCCGAGAAAATATTCCTATTCCAGGTACGTTGCAGCTTTACCGGAATATCTTTTGGAAGGAATGAACGGCGCCCCGAAGTAAACTCTTTCGGATTGGTAATGTACTTATCCTCCGTTATACCTCCGCTTTCAAAGTGTACTATATTAGTGTTTCCAACAGAAGCATAGGCTTTATACCTGTCGCCCTCGTAGTTGGCAAATATCCGATAAGTGATGTTTTTACTCTTGGACGATGCGTACTGTCCGTTGGCATAGTCGTAGTCGAACAACCCTCCAAGATTAAGTTCTTTACCGAGATTCATACTAAAGAGAGTATGAAAGTTACTCTCCTCCGAACTACTGCCGCCCGACTTTGCATAACTGGAAGATGTATAAGGAACTTTGGTATCGAACCACTTCTGCTCTATCCCCGAACGCAACAGATAAAAATAGGGATTGTAGAACGGAAAGAGAAGTGTGGTGGAATTGGGAGAAAAGTAAGATTTTGAGAAATACGGCGATGCATATGTCCCGCCGGCATATCCGGAAGCAATGGTACGCCCTTCCACGATGGCTCTTCTATACCATCCTATCTTTAGAGTATCGAGAGGAGCCACTCTTTTGTCCCCTAAATGTGAAGAGAGGTAGTAGGCAAAGAGATTGCCATGGCGGTCCCTATCACTGTCCTCATTCAGGTCTACCTCATCATGTGCATGCTCTCTCTCGTCCATCTTCTCCTTATGCTGCGCATGAAGAAATAGAGAAGATAAAAAAAACAGAACCGTATAAAAGAGAATATATCTCGTATGACTTATCGTCCGGAAAAAGTATTTTGTCTGCATAAAGAGCTATCTGTTAGAAGATGCAAGCCTCTTTTTCTTCTGCGGATACTTCCGTGTCATAGCCCAGTAGCGAAGTTTAAGTACACCGAAGAACGCTTCTCCAAAGATGGAAGTATTCATCTTTGAGGTACCCAAGACCCTATTGACAAAAATGATAGGTACTTCTCGGATATCGAAGCCACACAGCTTGGCGGTATATTTCATTTCTATCTGGAAAGCGTATCCTTTGAAATGAATCTTATCGAGTTCCATTGTCTCCAACACTTCTCGCCTGTAACCGACGAATCCGGCAGTGGTATCATTGACCTTCAATCCGGTAATCATCCTCACATACACAGAAGCAAAATAGGACATCAATACTCGTCCAAGAGGCCAGTTTACAACATTCACTCCATTGCAGTAACGGGATCCGACAGCCACGTCGGCACCTTCATAAGCACACGCACGATAGAGTTTAAGGAGATCAAGAGGGTTATGACTAAAGTCGGCATCCATCTCAAAGATGTAATGATAACCCGATTTCAATGCCCAATCGAACCCTGCCAAATAGGCGGTTCCAAGCCCCTGTTTCCCCGGACGTTCAAGAAGAAAGAGTCTGCCTTCAAACTCTCCCTGTATCCGTTTAACGGCACCGGCTGTTCCGTCGGGAGAGTTATCATCCACGACAAGAACATGAAAATCTCCTTCAAGACCCATTACAGCCCGAATGATGTTCTCAATATTCTCTATTTCATTGTACGTTGGAATGATGACCAACTTACTCTCCGCAGTTTGCAAATCCATTAGAGTGATGTTTCTTTTGTATGCAAATATAGCATATTCCATTCAATCCCACTCTCTTCTTGGCACGAAGAATCTTCTCATTTAACGTTATAACAAAAGAATCTAAACCTATAAAGAAAAACGTCTAAAGCTTAGAAAATCTTCAAACCAAGCTTTGATTTCTACAAATCAAAGTCCGGTTTGTACAAAACAAGCCTTGACATCTGAAAACCAAGCCTTTATTCGGGGTTTTTAACCTGTTCAAGGAAAGATCTGAATGTAATAAATGAAACTTTTATATCCGTTCAAAAAGAGAAAAAACAAACAAGTTTGAACAGCGACCTTGCGTTAGATGGGAGGTAGAAAACAGATAAAGGAAATCGGTCTCAAATATCCACGGATAGAGTGTAAAAGGATATGCTCTCTACTCCACTCTCTTCAAAAAGAGCCTTGGCAGCATGTACGAGAGTAGCTCCCGTAGTAAGGACATCATCTACAAGAAGTACACGCCTTCCTCGCAGTCGCTCATCTTCCGACTTACAGTAAAACAAATTTTCCATAGCCTGCCATCGCTTCTCTTTGGAACGAGCTGTTTGTGTACCGCCACCGTCATCCCGACGCAGCAAGACCTCGTCTATAAGTTCTATTCCGAATACTTTGGCAAGCCCTTCTGCGATGAAACGAGTCTGATTGTACCCTCTTCTCTTTTTCTTGGAATTAGATACAGGCACAGGCACGACACAAGAGACATCTCGAAAATAGCCATCTCGTCTCAATCTTTTTCCAAATGCCTCAGCCAAACTTCGGAACAGGGAAGGCTCGTCTCCGTATTTGCCTCTCAAGATGATCTCTTTCTCTGCCGTATTGTCTCTATACAGCATCGAATAGAACATCTCTCCCAAGGGCAGTATTCCGGCTACCCGCTCCTCTACTTCGTAGAAAGCTTTGTGCCTTACCGTACCGTGTATTTTGTCCAAACACTCATTACACAGTGCTCCACTCTCGGTCGCAACATCCAACCTATCGCCGCAGCAAACACAAAAAACAGGAAATATCGTATCCAATACCCCTGTTATGCTGCTCCTAATACTCCTCTTCATCATCCGAAAGATCCAGTTTTTCCAATGCTTTACTCACGGTATCGGATGGATATCCTTTGGCATACAGCCATCTGTAAAGCTTATTCCGAAGTTCGTAGGAAGATTTTGCCGATGAGATGCGCCCTCTCTGCTGTTGCAGAAGAGCGACTGCTGTTTCGAGCCATTCATTCGGAAAGATTTCCCTCAAAGCGTTATCTATGGTGATTTTATCAATGCCCTTACTTTTAAGTTCCGCAGCAATCCGAATAGGTCCCCACTTGTTAAACCTGTGTTTATCGGAAACAAAGGCAACAGCGTATCTCTCTTCATCTATGTACTTCTCGGTACAGAGTTTTTCTATAATCGAAGAAAGCTGCTCTTCTGCTATACCCGGACTCCATGCTTGTATCTTGTCTCTTAGTTGAGATGTACATTTTTCGCTCAATAAAGAGTACTTTGCCGCCCTGAGAAGAAGGGCATCATACTCTTCGGAAGAAAGCCTGATCTCCTCTTTTTCTCTCCTCATCTGCGCAGGCTTTTTAGTTTTATCAGGCAAAACCTGTCTCGTCCGAACATATCCTCTAATACCTCAACCTCTCCTCTTTCTCCACACAGTTTGTGGGCAAGAACAGCTACATCGCTGGTCAAATCCGTCTCTGTTTCAAATGCAAAAAATCCGTCCTCTTCCAGCTTCGGCATATAAGATTCGAGAATAGCCCTGTAAAAGCAGAGAGGATCGCTGTCCGGCACAAAAAGTGCAAGGTGTGGTTCAAAGCCGATAACATTATACTCCATCTCCTTTTCCTTGCTCCGTGGGATATAAGGCGGATTGCTTACGATTCCGTATATCTTTCCCTCGGTATCATGTGCTCCGGAAAGAAGATCATGAGAGACTACCCGATACCTCTGCGTATCGGTATATCCGTTTGCCGCAAGATTTTCTTGTGTAAAAGAGACAGCCTCCAGAGAGAAGTCCACCGCATCCACAAAAGAAGGGAAAGTAAGAGCAGCCAAAGCCACAGCTATGCAGCCCGAACCGGAACAGAGATCGGCATATTGCTTATCCGGCAAAAGCCATCCTCTTGAGTGCAAAAGCGAAACAAGCTCTTCCGTTTCAGGTCTCGGGATAAGTACTCCGGGACCAACCTTTATATTATATCCAAAGAACTCGACAGAGCCAAAAATGTATTGCAAAGGCTCTCCTTGCCGGAGTCTCTCCACAATATCACGAGCTTTTTGTTCTATGCTCTCTTGGTCTATTGTGCTATCTTTGTCCAAAACAATGGAGGGGTACGGCTTTCCTACCAAATACTCCAATATTTGCCGGGCAACGCTCTTTGCACCCTCTTCACTCCGATACACGGGGAGAAGTTGGGATGTTATGTATCGCACAAAATGCTGTGGGAAAAGAGTATTCATCGTGATGCAAATGTAAGAAAAAAGGATAGGAGAAGATGAATTTGACTTCTGACAAACAAAGTATGTATATGCTACGGGCTGTGGAGATTGCAGAACGAGCAGAGTGGAACAGTGTAAAGGATAACCCCAAAGTGGGGGCTGTGCTTGTGCACAACGGTACCATTATAGGAGAAGGGTATCACCAATATTCAGGGGAAGCTCATGCGGAAGTGATCTGCCTCCGTAGTGTGTCGGAGAAAAACAGAGCCTTGATACCGGAATCCACGTTATACGTGACGCTGGAGCCTTGCTGCCATCATGGGAAAACACCGCCATGCTCCCGGCTTATTATAGACTCAGGGATACGCCACGTGGTTATAGGAGTAGAAGATCCTTTCCCAAAAGTTCAGGGAGGAGGCATCGAGCAGCTCAGATCTCACGGCATCCGTGTGGATATAGATGTGGAAAAAGAGGCTTGTATCCGCTTGGCTCTTCCTTTTTTTGTGAGACAACTCAAGAAAAGACCTTATATAGCACTCAAATGGGCGGAGAGCAGTGACAGATTTATAGATAATCGGACTCCGGATACTCCTATCCAGCTATCTCCTTGTAAGATATCCACTTCTTTCACTTCTATGTTGGTACATAAAATGAGAGCTGAATTTGAAGCAATTCTCATAGGAAAAGAGACCTTTCTGAAAGACTCCCCACGGCTGGATCTCAGACTTTGGCACGGGAAAGAACCTCATAAGCTGGTTTGGAGTAGCGATGCAAATCTATTCGATAATCGCTCCGAACACTTTTCATCTAAACGGGATATGTGGTCTCTGTTCTCTGCAGATACTGATTCTCTCCCGAAACAGATAGAAGCTCTTTACGCTCAAGAAGGCATTCGGAGCATCTTGGTAGAAGGAGGGCAAAGAGTGTTGGAGGCATTTCTCCAGGCAGATATTTGGGATGAAATCAGGATAGAGACCTCCAATGTAAAGCTGAGGAAAGGAGTCTCTGCACCACAAATTTCTCATCTCAACAAAGAGGAAAAAGAGCAGACAATCTTAGAAAAAATTGAAGAGATAGATGGACACAAAGTCACACATATGATCCGTCTCCCTTTGTAAAATTATTCTTTGTATCTTTGTCCGGCGTTCCGCTCCCCCCTATTTTGGATATCAACGAGACCGCTCTATGTCTAAAGTAAAGAGAGGGTACAGCAGTAAGTAAAAACATACGAATCGACACAAACTTATTTATCCAAAATTTACATGCTTTTATGAAGAATGTTCTTATTATTGGGTCTACAGGGCAGATAGGTTCTGAACTAACCATGCATCTGCGAAAACATTATCCTCAAGGAAATATCGTCGCAGGATACATTCCATCTGCTGCTCCGAAAGGAGAATTATTGGAAAGCGGACCGGCAGAAATCGTAGACATCACTAATGCACAACAGATTGCAGATGTTGTAGAAAAATACAAGATCGACACAATCTATAACCTTGCAGCTCTACTCTCTGCAGTAGCAGAATCTAAACCACAACTGGCTTGGCATATCGGCTTAGGCGGTCTATTCAACACTCTTGAAGTTGCAAGAGAAAAAGGGTGTGCGGTATTTACACCAAGCTCCATAGGAGCATTCGGTCCCGGAACTCCTAAAGACAACACTCCTCAAGATACCATACAAAGACCTCGTACCATGTACGGTGTTACGAAAGTATCCGGAGAACTCTTGAGCGATTATTACTTCCACCGTTTTGGTGTAGATACTCGCTCTACTCGTTTTCCGGGTCTTATATCTAACGTGGCTCCTCCGGGAGGAGGTACTACAGACTATGCTGTGGATATCTATTACAGTGCAATAAATGAGCGTAAATATACTTGTCCTCTTAAACCGGGTACATTTATGGATATGATGTATATGCCCGATGCTCTCGAAGGTATGGTTCAACTCATGGAAGCAGACCCATCCAAGCTGGTACATAGAAACTCTTTTAACATCGCCTCTATGAGCTTTGATCCTGAAGGATTGGCTTCTGCAATCAAAAAGCAGATGCCTGACTTCACAATGGATTACAATATAGACACTCTTCGTCAAGGTATCGCAGATTCTTGGCCAAACTCTCTCGATGACTCTTGTGCAAGAGAAGAGTGGGGATGGAATCCGAAATTTAATCTCGATGCCATGACCAAGGATATGCTTGAAGTGCTATCCAAGAGATTCAATAAGCCTATTTAACTTATACCTCAACACCATCTACATGAAGAAAAAATTGATTTTATTGGCAGGTCTTTGCCTGTTTGGATTGCAAACAAACCTAAGTGGTCAAACTCCGGATACATTATATGTCCACTATTCCAATCACGGCACAGCCATCGGGAAAGAGATGCAAACTCTCTGCAAACTGTATATAAAACCAGCAGAGAAGTTGCCTAAAAATATAGCTCTCTCCCTCTCTTTCTTAGACCTGTCCGATACTCCCCTATCCCAAATAGTGGCTTATAGCTCTTCTGTAGACAGGATAAGAGATATAGTAGATTACAAAACTCCGACTCCGATAAAGGCTATGAACAAGCCTTTTACCGGAGGCGGGGGAATATCTTTTAAGTTTAGATTTAAGGATAAATACATAGCCAATAATGTCATCTATCTTACAGCCAAAGTAAATCCGAATGCTCCGGAAGGCTCTTTGGTAAAATCCGAAATACGATCTGCCCTGCTTAACGGAAAGCAGATGGTGATAAAGAGCGTAAACGAAAGTGAGAGAAGAGTCTTCAAAACATACACTACACTTTGGGCTCCGGGAGACTATAATTCAAAAAATTACCGCATTCCGGCAATCATCACCACAAAAAAAGGTACCATCATAGCTATTGCAGATAAGCGAAAAGCAAACATAGTGGATCTTCCGGAAGATATAGACATTGTTGTTAAACGCAGTACAGACAACGGCAATACCTGGAGCAAACCGATCCTTGTTGCTGAAGGTCAAGGGCGTTTCAAGGGATATGGAGATGCTGCAATCGTTGAGACCAAAAGCGGAAAGCTACTGATGATATATGTAGGAGGTACCGGACTATGGCAAAGTCGCTCTAATGATCCGAACAGGACTTATATCTCTGAAAGTACAGATGATGGTCTTACATGGTCTGCTCCGAGAGATATTACCTCACAACTATTCGGAGAAGAAAATAGCAACGATATGCGCAAGCATTGGTGGGCTTCTTTCTGTGCATCGGGCAATGGATGCGTTACTCAAAATGGGAGAATACTATTTGCTGCAGCCGTAAGAGAAGGTGAAATGGGCTCTCTTAATAACTATGCTTACTACTCCGATGATGAAGGCTTAACATGGAAAGTATCCGGACCTGCCATGATGGGAGGAGATGAAAGTAAGATTATAGAGCTGAAAGACGGGCGACTTCTGATGAGTATAAGGAATAAATTCAGAGGTAACAGATACTATAACATCTCCCGCGATGGAGGTCAGACATGGGGCACTCCGGCTAAATGGTCTGAAATAATAGAGCCTGCTTGTAATGGTGCCATCATGAGATATAAGCATGAGTCGAGACCAAACGTAGAGTTTCTTCTACACTCCATACCTTTTGATAAAGGTGCGCGCAAAAATGGGACAATATTTATTTCCAACGATGAGGCAAAAACATGGAAGTGGAATAAGACTATTTTTAAAGGTTCAACGGCGTACACAGATCTTGCCATCTTACCCAATGGAGACATAGGATATTTTACGGAAGAGGATGAACCAATTAGTCTTGTTTTTGTTAGGATATCTCCCGAATGGCTTTTTGAGGATGCTATGAAGCAGTAGTTCTCTATCGTTTTTGTTCGATACAATATAATTTAGCATCATCTACATCTTCTTTGTGCTGTAGATGATGCTAATAGTTTCATGGGTTTTGCTAACTTTGTTTAGCATGGACTAAATAAGGTCTTTGATGATATATGATGAACTACCCTCTTTTGGACAATATAAACACTCCCGGAGATATTAAGCATCTGAAGGAAGAAGAACTCCCTCTACTTTGTGAAGAAATTCGTCTCTTCCTTATAGACACACTAAGCAGAAATCCCGGACACCTTGGAGCAGGACTTGGAGTGGTAGAGCTAACAGTAGCTCTACATTATGTTTATGACACACCTGAAGACAAACTTATTTGGGATGTTGGGCATCAGGCGTATCCTCATAAAGTTTTGACCGGAAGGAAAGACCGCTTCGAAACATTGCGTAAATGGAACGGATTAAGTGGCTTTCCATCTAGAGCAGAGAGTTCTTATGACGCTTTTATTGCAGGACATGCATCTAATTCTATATCCGCAGCGTTGGGGTTTTCCGTTGCGAACAGGCTTTGTGGTAGAAAAGAGAAAGTGGTAGCAATCATTGGTGATGGTTCTATGACCGGAGGGCTTGCCTTTGAAGGAATCAATAATGCATCAAACTCTCCCAATGATCTTCTTATTATTCTGAATGATAATAATATGTCCATAGATCCCAGTACGGGAGGACTAAACAAAGCTTTGGTAGATCTCATCACTAACAAGACCTACAATAAGCTAAGATATACGGCGTACAAAGGGCTATCAAGTATGAACTTGATGGACAAACAGAAAAAGAAAAAGGTCGTAAGATTTCACAACAGTATAAAATCTCTGTTTTCTGAGCACAGAAATCTTTTTAATGGGTTTGATGTGAGATACTTCGGTCCGGTAGATGGACATGATGTGATTTATCTGGTAAAGGTTCTTAGAGACATAAAGGAGTTTTCCGGTCCAAAGCTTTTACATCTTATCACAACGAAAGGAAAAGGTTACAAGCCTGCGGAAGAAAGTCAGGTTGTATGGCATGCCCCGGGTAAGTTTAATAGTAAAAACGGAGAGCGCCTATCCTCATCAAGTGATCATCCTCAACCACCTAGGTATCAAGATGTTTTTGGAGAAACTCTTGTAGAATTAGCTGAAATGGACGAGCGAGTTGTAGGAGTAACTCCTGCAATGGCAACTGGATGCTCTATGACTTTGTTGCAAAAAAGATTTCCGGAAAGGACCTTCGATGTAGGTATAGCAGAAGGACATGCCGTAACTTTTTCTGCGGGTCTTTCTCTATCCGGACTTATTCCGTTCTGCAATATCTACTCTACTTTTTCTCAACGCGCTTATGATAATATTATTCATGATGTAGCCATGCAAAAAGCCCCTGTAATATTCTGCTTCGATCGTGCAGGATTGGTAGGTGAAGATGGTTGTACTCATCATGGACTTTACGATATTGCTTCGCTTCGTACCATTCCGGGACTTGTTCTCTGTTCTCCCAGAAATGAAATGCAACTCCGGAATATGATGTACACAGCATACAAGCATCCGGAGTTCTGCCCCATTGTAATCCGATACCCAAGGGGAAGCGGACATACGATTGAGTGGAAAACACCATTGGAAGAAATGGAGATAGGAAAAGGAGAGAAGTTGAAAGAAGGTAAGGGCATTGCAGTATTGACCTATGGACCTATCGTATGCAATGCAATAGAAGCAATTGACGAAATGCAAAAAAACGGAGAACCAACTCCGGCATTGTACGACATGAAATTTGTAAAACCTCTGGATGATACAATTCTTCGAGAGATACTTTCTGAAGGATACAAAGCTGTGATTACAATTGAAGATGGATCACGAAAAGGAGGAATAGGAAGTGCGATCTTAGAGTGGTTTTCAGAACATTCGGAACAAAATCAAAATATACCCAAGGTATATATATTAGGTATTGATGATGAGTTTATCCCTCATGGTAGCGTTCCGGAGCAGTATGCTTATAGCCAAATAGACACACAGAGTATTCTAAAAAAGATAAAAGCGGTCTACGCCTCTCTTCTATAAAGTTATTTTCCTACGTATGAAGATATTTATTACCGGAGCCGGAGAAGTAGGATCACACCTTGCAACTCTACTATCGAAAGAAGATCATGACATCACAATCATGGACTCTGATGCTTCTCGTTTGGAGTTTGCATACGACAATAGTTTGGAAGTACTACCGATACAAGGGAGTCCGACGTCCTTGGCAGATCTCAGAAATGCCGGCATTGCAGGAAGTGATCTCTTCATAAGTGTCACCCCCGAAGAGAGTACAAATATCACAGCAGCCATACTTGCCCATAACCTTGGGGCAAAGAAGACCATGGCTCGGATCAATAACCAGGAGTATCTCGAAGATCCCAATGCCGCTTTCTTCAAAAACCTCGGTGTCGATTACATGGTCTATCCGGAATTGCTTGCAGCCCAAGAGATAGTAGATGGAGTACGTTTACCTTGGACAAGACAATATTGGAGTCTTTCGGAGGGAAGAGTTCAGTTGCTTGCAGTAAAAATGATGCCCGGAGCTCCACTATCGGGTATGTATCTTTCGGAACTCGCGAGTACAGAAAAGTACTTCCACGTTGTCGCCATAAAAAGAAAGCAGGAGACTATTATTCCCAGGGGTAACTCCAAAATAGAAGATGGAGATATTATATTCGTAACCTGCGAAAAGGATAATCTCGATAAAGTAAGGATCTTCTGTGGAAAAGAAAGATCAGAAGTAAGAAAGATCATAATGATGGGAGGCAGTAGAATAGCCATCAAAGCTGTGGAGCTGCTACCATCCAACATCAAAGCAAAAATCATAGACACGGACTATGAAAAGTGTAAGCAGATGGCAAAACGCGTTCCATCCAATACCATGATTATCCATGGAGACGGAAGAGATCCTCAACTTTTGCAAGCGGAGGGTATAGAGGATGCCCAATGTTTTGCTGCACTTACCGGTAATTCCGAAACCAATCTTCTGGCAACATTGGCTGCTAAACGGATGGGAGTGTATCGTTCTATTGCCCGGATAGAGAACATCGACTACCTCTCTATTGCAGAACAGATGGAGATAGGGATCCTTATAAATAAGAAGCTAATTGCTGTAGGAAGTATATACAGACATCTCCTCAATGTGGATGTAAATAACGTAAAGTGTCTGGCTATTGCCAATGCCGATGTTGTGGAACTGGTAGCAAAACCGGGGTCCAAGATAACTTCCAAACAGATCAAAGATTTGAAGCTCCCCAACGAAATAAGTCTTGGAGCTCTCATTAGAGATGGGAAAATGCAGCTTGTGGAAGGATCTACCGTAATACAACCCAATGATGTAGTCCTTGCATTCTGTCTTGGGCACTCCTTAATAAAGTTGAGACACTTCTTCTCCTAACAAAGAATCTATGCATCTGTTCGATAACATCAGACGGAAAGTGAACTACCGCTTCGTTGCCCGAATGTTGGGATTTCTCTGTTTATTAGAAATTCCCTTTCTAATCCTCTCTCTATCGGTAGGACTCTTTTACGACAAGTCTATCGTATGGAGTTTTCTCTCAGCCATTGTTGCGATGGCTGCAGTGGGAGGAACTCTTCTTGTTGCAGGCAGGGAGGCAAAACACTACAAGTCCGGGAGAAAAGAAGCGATGCTGACCGTTTCCCTTGCATGGGTTACCCTGTCTCTTTTGGGTATGCTTCCATATATTATCAGTGGGTACATTCCCAATCCGGCGGATGCTTTCTTTGAGACGATGTCCGGATTCACCACGACAGGAGCGACCATATTGGACAATATAGAAGCTCTACCAAAAGGGCTGTTACTTTGGCGCAGCATCACTCAATGGCAGGGAGGTATAGGTATTGTTGTCTTTGCTTTGGCTCTTTTACCTGTCTTCGGAGGATCAGGCTCTTTGGTCTACAACTGCGAGGCAAGCGGAGTTCTCCACGAGAAGTTCATGCCGAGAGCCGGCATCATGGCAAAGAAAGTTACCAACATTTACCTCATCCTGACCTTTGCGTGCGTTCTTCTCTTTTGGATTGGACCGATGGACCTGTTTGACGCTGTCTGCCATGCTCTCACTTGTGTGTGCTCCGGAGGATTTTCCACTCGGACGGACTCTCTGTCGTACTACAACTCCGCCTATACGGATGTCGTGGCGATGTTATTCATGTTTCTTGCCGCGACAAACTTCTCTCTCATCTATTTTGCCTTTACAGGGAAGCCCAAGAAGCTCATACAGGACACGGAGTTCAGATGGTTTCTCTCCATTGTGGTTATTGTAGGGTTTGCCTCTTCGGTCTGGATCTATATGAAAGGAATCATTGACGCTCCTCTGGAAGCTCTCAGGCACGGATTCTTTCAAGTCATCAGCCTCATTTCCACTACGGGCTACTACACGGTAGATTATGACGGCTGGCTCTCGTTCTTTGCTCTGCTCGCGCTCTGTATCATGTTTGTTGCGGGCTGTACCGGCTCCACGAGTGGGGGGCTCAAGGTCGGTCGCTTTCTCATTCTTGTCAAGAACCTACTCAACGAGATACGCAAGCGGACTCATCCCAATGCGGTACTGCCGGTAAGAGCGGACAATATCGTGATTCCGACAAGATTTGTGGGTCAGGTCGGCACATTTTTCTTCGCTTACTCGATGCTGATCTTGCTCTGTATTTTATTTCTCACCGTTGAAGGGATAAAGCTCGACAGTGCTGTCTCCGTAGCCGTTGCGTGTATCTCCAACAGCGGTCCGGCGTTAGAGTCTTTCGGACCTACGGAGAGCTACGCTGCTTTAGGGTCAGTCTCCAAGATCGTGATGTCTTTGATGATGATGATCGGTCGCTTGGAGATTTTCACTGTTTTGGCAGTCTTTCACGGTGGTTTTTGGAAGGACTGAAGTTTTATTCTCATCACATCAGACAACACACATATATGGGATTCAACATAGCTATCGTAGGAACCGGATACGTCGGGCTGGTGACAGCCGCCTGCTTTGCCGAAATGGGAGTCCACGTACACTGCGTGGATATTGACGAAGAGAAGATCTCCAACCTCAAGCAGGGTATCATCCCCATCTACGAGCCGGGGCTGGATGTAATGGTTCAGCGCAACATCGAAGACAAGAGGCTCTTCTTCCACACCTCGTTGGCGTCCTGCATCGAAGAGGTCGATGTCATATTCACGGCTGTGGGCACACCTTCGGGTTCCGACGGCAATGCGGATCTCTCTGCCGTGTATGCGGTGGCGAAGGAGATCGGGCAGCATCTATGCAGATATGCTCTCATCGTGGGGAAGAGCACGGTACCGGTCGGTACGGCAAAGAGGGTGAAAGAGATCATACAGGCGGAGCTGGATCTGCGCCGGGCGGATATTCCTTTCGACGTCGCCTCGAACCCGGAATTTCTCAAAGAGGGCAGCGCGATAAAAGACTTCACAAGCCCGGACAGAGTGATCGTCGGAGTGGATTCGGAGCGAGCCAAAGAGATCATGACACAGCTGTACAGACCCTTTCTGCTGAACAACTTCCGCGTCATTTTCATGGACATCGCCTCCGCGGAGCTTACCAAGTATGCCTCCAACGCAATGCTGGCGACCCGAATCAGCTTCATGAACGAGATGGCAAACTTGTGCGAACTCTTGGGCGCGGACATCGAAGCCGTCCGCCGAGGCATGGGTGCAGACAAGCGCATCGGCACGGCATTTCTATACCCCGGCTGCGGATACGGCGGCAGCTGTTTTCCAAAAGACGTCCGAGCCATCAGGCAGACCGCGCTGGAGCACGGGATGGATCTTACCATACTTAAAGCCGTGGACGATGTGAACAACAGGCAGAAAGAAGTAATCGTGGAGAAGCTGCTCCGCCACTATGGCGACACCCTTCGGGACAAGACCGTTGCGGTCTGGGGGCTATCTTTCAAGCCCGAAACGGACGATATGCGGGAAGCCACTTCCGTCGTCGTCATTGCCCGACTTCTCGCTCTCGGCGTGCGTATCCGTGTGTACGATCCGGTCGCCATTCCCGAAGCCCGAAAGCACTTCGGCAGCCGCGTAGAGTATGCCGAAAGTCTCTACTCCGCCTCCGAAAAAGCGGATGCGATACTACTCCTGACCGAGTGGAAACAGTTCAGAATGCCTCTGTGGCAGCGCATCATTTCGTCCATGAAACCGAATCCCGTTCTAATAGATGGCAGAAACATCTACAACAAAACGGAGCTCGAACAAGCCGGACTCATCTACTACGGCATAGGCAAATCTTAGCAGCCGTGCGCCCTGTGGCGATGCGCCATGCCGAGAGGCAGGGCGCGCCATTGCCATCCGCCCATGCTTCCTCCCCTCGAAAGCCGGTACCACTCCCCTCCCCAAGAGAGACACCCCGTCACCGGAAAGCCATCATGTACTGATAAGAAAGAGATTTTTTGCAGACAGCCTCAGAGACAACGTCTCGGAAGTGAGGTTTGGGGAGCGTTTTCGGGAACGAAACCGGGTCCGAATCTCGAAAGCAAAACAGCAAAAAAAGTACCCTGCAAGGGTCTCAAAACCCGCCACAATTTCCATCTCCGTATCTTGCTCATATAGAGGGAGATAAACCTTCTTCCGTAAAGGTCTGAATTTTTGTACGTACGAAAATTTTTTTTTGTACGTACGAAAATATTTTTTTGTACGTACGAAAATATTTTTTTGTACGTACGGAATTTTTTTTTCGTGCGCACACAAATTTTTTTTCGTGCGCACGGAAATTTTTTTTCATGCGCACACAAATTTTTTTTCGTGCGCACAGAATTTTTTTTTCGTGCGCACACAAATTTTTTTTCGTGCGCACGTAAATTTTTTTTCGTGCGCACAGAAATTTTTTTTCATGCGCACAGAAATTTTTTTTCGTGCGCACAGAAATTTTTTTTCGTGCGCACAGAATTTTTTTTACGTGCGCACGGGAAATTTTTTCCTATACTACACTCTGTAGTTTCGGATCGTACAAAACGCAACAAGCCCGGTATCGAAACCTCCGAAAAGGAGCGATACCGGGCTTGTTTATGAGATGGGGCGTTATCAGCTGAGTCCTTCGATCTGTCCTTTGACGATGTCTATCTGATTGGCCGACGGAGCCTTGGGAAGTCCCGGCATACGCATCACATCACCCATGAGCACGACGATCATCTCTGCTCCCGCGTTGAGCACTACGTCCGTTACCTTGAGGTCGAATCCGGACGGTGCGCCGTAGAGCTTGGCGTTGTCGGTGAACGAGTACTGTGTCTTGGCGATGCAGACCGGGAAATGAGCGTACCCAAGCTCCTCTATGCGCTTGATCATCTTGGTGGCTCTGCCGGAGAACTCTACCATGTTGGCCCTGTAAATCTCGTGGCTGATCTTTTCGACTTTTGTGCGAATGGAGTCTTCCAAATCGTACACATACTTCAAAGGCTTGGACGGAGTCTCCTCCACCATTCTCACAACCTCTTTGGCAAGTGCCACGGCTCCCTCTCCACCTTTGGCAAATGCCTCGTTGATGGCAAAAGAGACACCTTTCTTCTCGCAATAGTCCGCAACGGCTTGGATCTCGTCATCGGTATCCGTCGGGAACCTGTTGATGCAGACACAAACGCTTTGACCAAACTTCAAAAGGTTCTCGACGTGGCGGTCCAGGTTGCAGAATCCTTCCTGAAGAGCGGAGACGTTCTCGGTCTTGAGGTCTGTTTGCGGCACTCCGGCGTGGAGCTTGATCGCTTGGACGGTGGCAACAAGCACGGTCAACGCCGGCTCAAGCTCTCCCACGCGACACTTGATGTCGAAAAACTTTTCACCACCGAGATCCGCTCCGAACCCCGCCTCCGTAACAACATAATCACCATACTGAAGAGCCGTCTTTGTAGCCACAAGAGAGTTGCAGCCATGAGCAATGTTCGCAAAAGGTCCGCCGTGAATGAGGGCAGGGGTCTGCTCGATGGTCTGAACAATGTTCGGGTTAAAAGCATCCTTCAACAGCACCGTTATCGCTCCTGCAATGCCCAGATCCTTTACGGTGAAGGGTGTGCCGTCGTTCAAGTAACCGAGCACGATGTTCTCTATCCTTCTGCGAAGGTCTCTGAGGTCTTTCGCCAAGCAGAGAATAGCCATCACCTCAGAAGCCGGAGTGATGTCGAACCCTGTCTCGGCAGGTATGCCGTTGTTGATGCCGCCAAGACCGGTTACCACCGTTCTCAAGCTGCGGTCGTTCACGTCCAAAACCCTCTTCCAAACCACCTGCTTGAGAGCCTTTTCTGTATTTCTGTTCTGATAGATATAGTTGTCCAAAAGAGCAGAAATCATATTGTTGGCCGAAGTGATCGCATGAAAGTCTCCGGTGAAATGGAGGTTTATCTTTTCCATCGGGAGCACTTGCGCGTACCCACCACCGGCAGCACCACCTTTCATACCGAAACATGGTCCCAACGAAGGCTCGCGAAGTGCAACGAATGCGTTCTTGCCTATCTTATTAAGCCCTTGAGCCAAGCCGATGGATACCGTTGTCTTACCGATACCGGTCTTTGTCGGAGTGATCGCAGAGACAAGGATGAGTTTTCCTTTAGGCTTATCATCGACACTCTTATCCAGAGCGTCCAGATTGATCTTACCCATGTTCCTGCCATAAGATTCTACGGCATACTCCGAGAATCCTGCCCTTTTCGCAACCTCGATTATGGGTGAAAGGGTTGCCTCGCGAGCTATTTGAATGTCTGTTTTCATTTAGTGCTAATATTAAAATTTGAATAAGTAGTATAGTTTCAGCGAATAAGTCTGTTCGGAAGACTTCCCGAAGTAATCCTTCCTTTTATTTCCATATATCTCTCCAAGAGCATAAACGTAGGTCGCTCTAAGACCAAGCACCCACTTTTTGGACTGATACTCCAACCCGGGACCTCCCCCTATTCCCCATGCAAACTTGTTCTCCACCGGCATGCTGTGCTGCTGGGTTACCACAGAATAAGATCCACCTTCCTTGTAGGTGGATTCACTGCTTTCGGAGAGCAGCCATCCGAAATTGGGTCCGGCATCCAGTGTCAGCTTTACCGGGCTGTTAAAGGCATCTATAATAAGATGTGTCATAAAGGGGATATTGATCCAGCGGAGAGTACGGGAGTATTTAAGATTAGGATAATCATCGTTCTGCTCTGTCCATCCTCTGTCCGAGTAAGAAGCCTCAAGCCATATACCTGCTTCGATAGATGTCCATGGAAGCTGCCCCATATCTGCTCGCAGCACAATCCCGGCGTCGTAACCGAAACGTATCTTCTGCTTAACTTCGGGCTGAAAGATCATATACTGTCCATTGGCACCGGCAATCAACCCGGCCATGAACTGCGTCTTGCCACGACTATATCCGAGCATCTGCTTGATCTCAGTGATACTCTGACCTCTGACCGGAAGCATCCAAAGAGAACAGAGTGAGAGGAATAGAAAAAATCTCTTCAGCATATCTTTTACTCTACGGAGAGCTGTCCCTCCCTGTATGTTACGAATAAGACTCCATTGTTAATATGTGCCACACTCTCTTCAGAAGTAGAAAAGCCCAAGTTGCTCTGCACTCCGCGAAGCTGCGGATAAGTAATATATCCGGAATGATCTATCTCTCCGTCACTCTTTCCATAGGCCATAAAGTAACGGGTAATATCATATCCCAAAAGTCCGTATCTCGGATAGACATTCGCCATATTGCGTCCGAACCATGTAAAGTATTCGCGAGAAAGGTGTCTGTATTCGGGGGAGTTCTGATCTACATAAAACATTGAGTAGTAAGAGACAGGCACTCTACGGAACAGCGGCTTCAGCGATGTCTCATACATTTGCCAGTCTGGATAGCCGAATACTTCGATAGAAATCTCTTCATTCTGAACCTTGGCAACAGTTTCCAACAGCTCTTGGAGCACCACCTTGGTAGCAGCAGTAGGTACCACAACTATCTTTCCGCCTTTAGAGAGAGCTATCTCCGTCAGCTTTTCAGGAGATAAAGTCTCTTCCGTGTTCAGGTAAAAGTGTCGAACCTGATTGCGAGTCATCTCTCCGGTCAAAGCATTCAGAAAAGCATCTTTTCTCTCATCGCTTCTGCTCTTGCTGCTGTTGAAGATCAAAACGGGAAGATTGCCGTACTTCTCTACAAACTTTTCCGCAACCAGCCTATGCGTGCTCTCGTGAGGAGGGTTTATTTGAAATAATGAACGATTTTCTTTCGCGCCACTCTCTACCTTTGATGCAAAAGGCAGCACATACTTTGCTCCCTTCTCTTTTGAGAATGCAGACAGTTGGGCGATAGAAGCATCCGAAACTCCGCCAATAACGACATCCACTCGTTTAGTCTCACGAAGGGTGGTAAGAGAACTTTCCATTTCGCTATCGGAACAGTCCACCACATGAAGTTCTACATTTCTCCCTCTATCCTTTTCGTGCTTAAGAGCCAAAAGCAATCCTTCATAAAACTCCACATAACGGCGAGAAGTATCCTCTTTGAAAGGGAGAGCCAAAACCATGCTCGTTACTCCGAAAAGAGTGGGAACAGAGGGAGATATTGTCCTTTCCTCTCCGGAAGTCGGATAAGATGGCAGATGAGGCATACTATCATCGGGAATCAAGATCACCTGACCGGCAATAAGTCCCTTCTTCAAAGTTGGATTGTATCTGTATAGTTCATCTTCCGTCCATCCCGTGATAGAGAGAAGATTATATATTGTCTGCCCCGATTGGACTGTATAGTTCTTCAACTTCCTTGTCTGTACAGGGATTGCCGGAGAGCTATCCGTATCCGAAAAGTTCCGAGAGACGGGAGGAATTTTGAGTACCATGCCTACATGAATGCTTGCATCATCTTTCAGGTTCGGATTGGCTCGCATCAGATCCTCCATCGTAACGCCATAGCTCTTGGCAATGAGTAGGAGGGTCTCACCTTTCTCCACGCTGTGATAGGTGTCTTTTCTTACCGGAGCAACCTTCTTGCCACTCTGAGCCTCCGGTATCAAGAGGGTCTGTCCGGTTACGATCTTCTCTCTTGCTCCCGGATTGAGAGCATAGAGCTGCTCGGTGGAGATGTTGTACTGTTTTGCTATCCTGTAAGCATTTTCCCCGGCCTGCACTATATGTTTACGCGTCTGCTGAGCATAGAGACCGCATACACATACTACTGCCAATGTAAGAACAAATAAAAGTCGTTTCATATTTTCACTTTATCCGTTTAGTCTTAGACGATAAAGAGCCGAATACTCCCCGTAAACTGCTTTCCATAGTCTTAGGGTACAAAGATATAAACTTCGTACACACTATGGTATCAACGAGGAGGAAATAATTGTTATATTTGCTCACATAAACCATCTAAGCTTCTATCATTATTATGTATTACATCGTCGTCAATGAAAAGAAAGTAGGTCCGGTATCTCTGGAAGGGCTCAAAGATTTTTACTTGAGAAATGACACATTGGTCTGGAAAGAAGGACTCGAAAAGTGGACCACGGCAGAGACTCTGCCGGAGTTGGCTCCCTATATCTCCTCATACGGAAAGCCTGCTGCGATGAGAGCAACAGCCACTCCTTCCGAACCAAAACCTTTTTCTGCCATGGGAGTGGAAAAAACTCCGGAAATGCCTTCTTCCAAAGAGAGCAACGCTCCTAAGACGGGTACCGACACCAATCCGCTGTTCGACATAATGCCTCGAACATGGTTGTTGGAGAGCTTCTTCATCACATTTTTCTGCTGTAATATCTTAGGAATAATCGCTCTCACCAAGGCGCTGAGAGTGGAAAGCAACTTCCTTGCAGGCAGACAAACAGAGGCCTTGAGATACTCAAAAGAGGCAAAGAAATGGATACTTGTGGCTCTGTTTACAGGTATAGGACTTTACGCAATCTTTATCCTGCTCTACTTCCTTATATTTGCAGCCATCATCGCAGAAGGAGCCTTTGGAGGAATCAATATTTGATAGAGAGAGCGACAGATGAATAGGAAAAAGATATTCTTGTACCTCTCTCTCATTATCATCAGTATTGTCCTCGTGGGAGTTTATCTCTTCATAGATCCCGAAAGCTCAAGGTTCTTTCCCAAATGCCCTTTTCTTTGGGCATCGGGGTATTCTTGTCCCGGATGCGGTAGTCAAAGAGTGGTGCATGATCTGCTTAACGGAGATATAGTAGGAGCTTTCCGGCACAATGCACTCTTGACACTCTCCATTCCGTTGCTGTTGCTACTGCTTATTGCAGAGATACAACACAAAAGATGGCCCAGGCTCTATGGTATGTTGAATAGCAGTAAGTTCATCTTTGCTCTCATTCTCATAGTGATCCTTTGGTGGATAGGACGAAATATTTTTAATATCTGACAACGACATCTATATGAAGCTTCTTAGGAAGCGACACATTTACAAAAAAGGGGGAAGAGAACTATCAGATTCTCTCCCCCTTTTTCCGTCCATTGGGGAGTGCACTTTTATATAAAAACAGAAGCACCAACCCTCTGCTTTTTTCATTACCGATAAAAATCTTCTTTTCATCAAGAGAGTCCAATAAAGCGATAAACAACTATCAGTCAAAACAATATAAAAATCTCGAATTTGCGAACTTTTTTCCTCTTGGTCGGATTTAGGGGCTATTTTCGCGTTAATTGAAGTGAATTTTAACACCCCTATCTGCAAATAAATCCTAATGCAATTTTGAGCCAAAAAGTAGCAGAAAAGAGGAAGAAATAACTAAAACACTAATAACCATACAAGTAAGCAAAAATTCTAAACACGTTAATTGAATCCGGTAAACGTATTAAATGAAATCAGTAAACGTGTTCATTGAAAAATTAAACACGTTAAGCCGAAACAATATGNAAACACGTTAATTGAATCCGGTAAACGTATTAAATGAAATCAGTAAACGTGTTCATTGAAAAATTAAACACGTTAAGCCGAAACAATATGCTCGTTTAGCGTTTTGAGTGAACCCGTATCAAAAATCGTGTTAATAAACCGGAGCTAATTTAACAACTTGGTCATGCTCTGAAAACGACCTCACCGATCAAAATAGAGAGCAAGAAAAAAGCGAGCATTTTTCGGGATGGAATATATAAAAACAGAGCTGAGAAACTACCTCTTAATTCTCCCCAAATATCTCATAAAAACATTTTATTTTTCCGTGTCCTTTTCAAAAAAAATAAATTGACGGAATGCAAACCCTCCTATCCTTTTTTAGTCTCAAATCCGGATATAGGAAAAAACTCAATATTTACCACCAAACACTATTCTTCATATACCATCGTAACAATATTTAGAGTACCTTTGCAGGTAATGAGGATCTCTTCAGATGAGGACACTATGCGTCTTAGTCCACAGACCCCAAGGAAGTAAAGACAGAGAGTAAGCGGCTGTATTTTTAGCTTACATCAACATTACATGAAAAATATAACGACAATGGCAACCGGAAACCTTAAAAAGAAGTGGATCTTAATCCTACTCTTTTCCGCGATGTGTCTTGCTAAGACATCGGCACAGGAGACAAAATCTGCCTCCGATACAGAAAACGTCACAAGCCCTAAAGTAGCGCTGACGTTGGAGAAGGCCCTTGAGATTGCATTTGAGAAAGGACCTATGGTAAAGATCTCCGAGATGGAGATAGTCAAGAGCAAGTATGACAGCAAATCTGTTTGGGCAACACTCCTTCCCAGAATAGATGCCTCCGGAGACTATGGTTACACCATTAAGAAACAGGTGATGTATTTGGGCGGTAAAGGCAGCATGCCCTCTTTTCCCGGCATGCCGGATCTTTCCAAAGGGATAGAAGTGGGAAGGACACACAACATCAACGGCGGTGTTACGATAGGTATGCCTCTGATAGCGCCTCAACTCTGGAACAGCCTGAAGCTGAACAAGCAAATGGTGGAAAGCGCACTGCTGGAGTCCGAGCTATCGAAAGTATCTCTTACCAACAATGTAACGAAGGCTTTTTACGCTCTCATGCTTGCAGAAGAGAGTTTTAAGGTGATGGAACTGAGTTGGAACTACGCAAAGTCCACCTACGAAGACGCTTCAAAAAAGTATGAAGCCGGCATCATCCCGCTCTACGATAAGATACGAGCGGAGGTTCAGATGGGAAACATCGAGCCAAATCTCGTTAAATCCAGAAACGCTGTATCCTCTGCAAGGTATATGCTCAACATCCTCATGGGTGTGGATATAGAGACTCCCACAACCATCTCTCCGCTTGAAGAGGGATTTTTGGAACGTGAAATGGCAATGGAAGCAGAGGAGATGAAGAAAGGTGTACTCTCCATGATCTCCAACAATATAGATCTTAAGAAAACAGACCAACAGATAAAGATGCTAAAAACACAGGAAAGCCTGGTAAAGTCTGCATATCTACCCTCTCTTTCTCTTGGGGGATATTACAGGGTAAGTGCTATGGACGATACCTTTGTTCTCAAAGATTACCAATGGACTCCATCTTCTGCCGTTTCGCTTTCTCTTAAAATACCGATCTTCAGCGGTGGAGAGCGGTTGATGAAACTCAAAAAAGCAAAACTGACAACGGATCAGGCGATGCTTAGAAGAGAGCTTCAGAAAAACAATCTGCTTTCTGAAGCGATCACCCTAAACCAAAAGCTCGAAGGTGTATTCTCCAATATGCAGAGTGCTCGCAATACTGTAACGATGGCAGAAAAGGGGTATCAGATAGCCAAAAAGAGATACGAGACCGGAGCATCCACTTTGGTAGAGCTGAACGATGCCGAACTTGCTCTGCTGCAAGCTCGTCTGAACTATCAGCAGATCATATACGAATTCTTCTCCCTAAGTGCAGACAAAAAGAAGATGAACGGATACTACTTCCAAACAAGAGATATTGAACAGTAATAATTTAAGCAACGATATACGATAATCGCTATGAAAAAGACAGTTATGTACGGGCTTATGCTCTTTAACATACTATTCCTTGCCTCTTGTGAAGGTAAGAAAGCAGAAGACTCGAACCAGGATCAAAATGGCATAAAAAAGGTAACAGTCGGAGAGGTAGTACCTGATACGGTTCGCGTTACAGAGGCATTCACCGCCAATCTTGAAGCGTATGTTACCAATAAGATAGCTCCTCAAATTCCGAACAGAATATCCAAAATCCTTGTGGAAGTGGGACAAAATGTGTCTCAAGGACAGCTATTGGTAACTCTTGATGAGGCTAACATGACCCAACAGAGGCTTCAACTCGAAAACATGGAGGCAGACTTCAAGCGTATAGATGAGCTTTATGCTGTCGGAGGTATCTCCAAAGCGCAGTGGGAAGCCAAGAAAACAGCTCTCTCCGTTACACGTACGGCATTCAAAAATCTCTCTCAAAATACAATGCTTACAAGTCCCGTTGCCGGTGTTGTTACACAAAGGAACTATGACAATGGAGACATGTTTGCACAGATACCTATTTTGGTCATCGAACAGATCTCTCCGCTCAAGATGCGAATCAATGTGAGCGAGAAACATTTCTCGGAAATACGAAAAGGCATCAAGGTCTCTTTGGAAACAGATGTCTATCCGGAAGAAGAGTTTGGAGGGGTCGTTGCTCTTACATATCCTACGATAGACCCGAAGAGTAGAACATTCGAGACAGAAATCGAAATCAAAAATGCCAACCGGAAACTTCGTCCGGGGATGTACGCCAAAGCGACATTGGACTTCGGTACCAAGCCTGTGCTTTTAGTTTCGGACAAGGCGGTAAATACGCTTGCCGGTACCAACAAAAAGTATGTGTTTATTATAGAAAACGGCACAGCTATTCAGAGAAATGTCCGGCTGGGAAATCTGTATGGCAACCAATATGAAGTATTGGAAGGCTTACAGCATGGAGACAAAGTGGTAACCGCAGGTGCCACTAATCTTAAAGATGGTGATAAAGTAGAGTATTAACTCCTCCCCTAAAAATATAGTTTTATGAGTTTATACAGTAGTGCGGTAAAGAGACCTGTAACTACGGCTCTTATCTTTGTAGCTATAGCTATCTTGGGACTCTTTTCCCTTACAAATCTCTCCATAGACCTCTATCCCAAGATAGAGATCAAGAATGTGATGGTAGTAGCATCCTATCCGGGTGCAGGAGGAGAAGATATAGAAAACAACGTAGCCCGACCTCTCGAAAACTCCCTTAACAGTATCTCGCAACTCAAACACATCAAGTCTTCTTCAAAAGACAATTTTGTGGTGATTACAATGGAGTTTGAAGAAGATGCCGATCTGGATGCCGCTTCCAATGATATACGGGATAAGCTCGATGCGGTAAAGGGCATTCTACCAAAAGAGGTATCCAGTCCGCTGATATTTAAGTTCAGTTCGGATGATATTCCCGTTATGCTCATCTCTGTACAGGCAAAACAGAGTGCTGTAGGTCTCAATAAGATCATAGAAGATAAGGTAACGAACAGACTTGCAAGAGTGAATGGCATAGGTTCTGTCAACTTTGCCGGGGCAAGTCCACGAGAAATACAGGTTTACTGCGACCCATACAAGCTGGAAGCCTATAATATCCCAATCTCGACAATAGCCCAAGCGATTGCCGCAGCGAACAAGAATGTTCCTATCGGAAGCATAGACATTGGTAGCAAAACCAACTCCATACGTGTACAGGGAGAGCTATCCTCTTCCGATGATCTCAGGAATATTGTCATTGGTAACTTCCAAGGGAAAAATGTTTATCTCTATGACGTTGCCAGAGTCGATGATAGCATCAAAGAGAAGTATCAGCAATCCTATGCTAATGGAATAAGCGGAGGTATCGTGATGCTCTATAAACAGAGTGGCGCGAACTCGGTATCCGTATCCAACAAAATCAAAGAGGAGCTCCCCGATATACAAGCTTCTCTTCCGAGTGATGTGAATCTCCAGGTTGTAATGGATACTTCGACCAATATTACGAATACGATCAACAGTTTGATGGAGACTATCATCATCACGTTCCTTGTGGTTATATTGGTTGTACTATTCTTCCTTGGACGTTGGAGAGCCACGTTCATTATTATTCTTACTATTCCTATTTCTCTTGTTGCAAGCTTTATATATCTGTATGCGACGGGCAATACGCTGAATATTGTTTCGATGAGTGCCCTCTCCATAGCCATTGGTATGGTTGTGGATGATGCCATAGTGGTTTTGGAGAATATTACCACTCACATCGAAAAAGGAAGTTTCCCAAAACAGGCATCCATATTTGCGACAAATGAGGTAGCGATATCCGTTGTTGCTTCTACACTGACCATGTTGGCTGTGTTCCTGCCCCTTACTCTTGTACAAGGTATGACGGGGATCATGTTTCGTCAGTTAGGATTTATTGTCAGTATCGTTCTTATCGTCTCCACAGTAGCTGCACTCACCCTGACACCCATGATGAGTTCAAACCTCTTGAGGCGTACACCGAGAGACAGTAAAGCATATACCAAGATATTCAGTATCATCAACAGATTCTTGGATAAGGTTTCTGACATATATGCAAAAACGATTGGATACACCGTTCGTCATCGTACATTGACCATTGTAGTATCGTTCCTTGTATTTCTTGGATCTGTCATGATGATTCCTTTACTAAAAACAGAGTTTTTCCCGGAAGCAGACCAAGGACTTGTTACAGCTACTATTCAGTTTGCTCCTGCTACCAATCCTGAGACGGTAAAAGAGTTTACATCAAAATATACCAACTCTCTAAGGGAAAGATTTAAGGATGATATAAAAATCATCAACTACAATGTCGGTGCACCTGAAGACGATAATGCAAGATCCGCTATGTTCTCTGCCGGAGGAAGCGGAGCCAATTTATGGTTTACAATGACCCCGTATGAGAGCAGAAAGTTATCCAGTTTGGAACTCACGGAGATCATACGTAAAGAACTCTCTCAGTTCCCTGAGATTGTAGAGTCGCAGGTAACCAATGGTATGGGTAACAGCTTCGGAGGAAACGGTGTAGACCTTGAAGTATATGGTTATGACTTCTTGAACACATCTTATTTGGCTAAAACCTTTGCCGAAAAGATGAGAGCTACCGGTGTTGCAAGCCAGGTTACCATATCAAGAAAAGCAGATGTGCCGGAATACAGACTGATTTTCGATGATGAAAAGTTGGCGATGTACGGACTCACCAAAACTACTGCCGCCACTCAGGTTAGAAGTGCAGTGAATGGTATTGTTGCTTCGTACTTCAGGCAAGATGGCGATGAGTACGATATACGAGTGAGATACTCTCCCGAATTTAGAAAGGAACTTAGGTCCATCATGGAGATTATGATCATGACTCCAATGGGTACAGGTATCCGGGTACAAGATTTGGGACGAGTGGAAGAAGTGTCCATGCCGCCATCCATTGAGAGAAAAGACCGGGAGAGATACGTCAGCGTAAGCTGTATGCCTGCCAAAGGATATGCACTGAGCGATCTTGTGGAGACATCGAACCGTATCATGAAAGAGATTGGGGACGTTGAAGGCACCTCATGGAAACTCGCGGGAGCTTTTGAAAATCAGCAAAAGTCTTTCCAGGATCTCTTCTTACTCATGGCGCTCATCATTATTCTGGTTTACATCGTAATGGCTGCACAGTTTGAAAGTCTCATGGATCCGTTTGTCATTATGTTCTCTGTACCATTCGGGTTTACGGGGGTAATATTAGGTCTATATCTTACCAATACGCCTCTCGGAATCATGGCACTCATCGGAGCAATCATGCTCATCGGTATCGTTGTAAAGAATGGTATCGTTCTCATAGACTATACCCGTCTTTGCCGGGAAAGGGGTATGGGTCTCATCCGAAGCGTTATTACAGCCGGAGAGTCTCGTCTTCGTCCGGTACTTATGACTACGGCAACCACAGTGTTGGGTATGATTCCATTAGCGATAGGTATAGGCGAAGGCTCCGAAATGTGGCAGTCCATGGGTATGACAGTGGCTACCGGATTGGCTTTCTCTACTTTGGTTACACTTGTCCTTATTCCTACGATTTACACCATAGTGGGTGGCTATAAGATCAAACGCCAACGCAGAAAAGAGCTTAAGGGTAGAAAAGAATCTCGAATCATAAAAACAGGACAAGCATGAAAGCCGTATTCATATCTTTCAATCAAGCCTACTTTGAATTCATAAAGGATATTTTGGACAAGCTTCATCTGAAAGGATTTACCTATTGGGAGGAAGTCAGAGGGGAGGGATCCCGTACAGGAGAGCCTCATATGGGAACTCATGCGTGGCCGACTCTCAATGGAGCACTGCTTGTCATGGTTAGCGAAACCAAAGTATCTCCTCTGCTCGATGCTCTGCACGCATTAGACAAGAGAGCGGAGCAGCAGGGACTGAGAGCTTTTGTGTGGAATATAGAACAGACCATCTAAGCAGTTCGAATGGATAAATACATTTACAACATCACTTTTCACGTCAGCAAGGCTGTGAGCAAAGAGGTCTTGGAATACATCAAGACTTCTCTCATCCCCATCTGGAACGGCTACTCTCATTGGGACACTCCTCGTCTCATGAGGGTACACACCCCACAAGAAGATGTAGAAGCCTTTGCCCTTCAATACGAAGTAAAGAGTATAGACAGGCTGAGCGAGTTCAATGAACATACGGATAAAGCTCTGCTTCTCCTTTTGGATGCCTATCCTCAAAAAGTGATGCCTTTTTCTGTTTTGATGCAAGAGGAGGTCTGGGATGCCTGAAACGAACAAAGAAAAGATCATCATAGGGATAGATCCCGGAACGGTTGTAATGGGCTACGGCATTCTTTCCGTAAAAAGGAGGAAAGCATCCGTTGTCGCACTTGGAGTACTGATGCTGAGCAAATACGAAAACCAGTATGTGCGTCTCCAAAAGATCTATGAAGGCGTCCTATCGCTCATAGATCGTTACCGCCCCGATGAGCTTTCCATTGAAGCGCCATTCTACGGACAGAATGTTCAGAGTATGTTAAAGTTGGGCAGAGCACAGGGTGTTGCCATTGCTGCATGTATGTCGAAGTCCATTCCGGTGCATGAATACGCTCCTTTACAGATAAAAAGAGCGATCACCGGGAATGGTTCTGCATCCAAAGAGCAGGTAGCAAAGCTCCTCCAGAGCATGCTAAACATTTCGGACGAACAGATGTTGCCCCAGCTCGATGCAACGGACGGACTGGCGGCTGCATACTGCCATTTTCTGAAACTCTCCAATCCACTCACGGTCACTAAAGGCAATTCCGACTGGAAAAGCTACATCAAAAACAATCCCGACAAAGTAAGAGGAGTATAAGAAACAGAAACAAATGACATCACAATACGACGTTATAATTATAGGCGCCGGCATCACAGGACTATCCGCAGGGAATAGTTTGGTAAATGCCGGCGTTTCCTTTACCATACTGGAAAAGGAAGAACGAGTGGGGGGACAGATAGAAACCCTCTCTCAAAACGGATTTACCTTCGAGACGGGCCCCAATACAGGAGCAATAGCCACACCCGAAGTGGCAGAGCTATTTGAAGATCTTATCGGAGAAGTAGATTTAGAGGTCGCCCATACCGGTGTTGCCAACAACCGTTGGATATGGAAAAAAGACAGGTTCCACCCCCTCCCTTCAGGACCTGTATCCGGTTTGCTCACTCCCCTCTTCTCGTTCAAAGATAAGCTTAGAATCTTAGGAGAACCTTTCCGAGCCGCAGGAAACAACCCCGATGAGACGCTTGCCTCCTTGGCAGAAAGAAGGCTGGGAAAATCGTTTGTACAGTATGCCGTAGAGCCATTTGTGGGTGGCGTATATGCGGGAGATGCCAAGACCCTCATCGTGAGGCACGCATTTCCCAAGTTATATAGGCTCGATGCCGAGCACGGAGGGTTCATCCGAGGCTCTATCAAGAAGATGCGCACGCCCAAAAGTGAAAGAGAGAAGAAAGCCACAAGAGAAGTATTTTCTGCCTTAGGCGGATTTCAGAACCTCATATCCGCACTGGAGAGCAAGCTCAACAGAAACGGAGAGATACAGACGGGAGTGGACATTCTGAATATAGCATTCGACAACACGCAAAAGATATGGAGCGTGGAGATTCGGGAGAGAGCATCGGGCATGGAGAAAACGCTCCGGTCAAAATCCATCCTCTCCACCGTACCGGCATATACCCTCCCCTCTCTCATGCCTTGGCTTTCGGATCCTCTCAAGAATGCCTTGCAAAATCTGGTCTATGCTCCTGTGATAGAGGTCTCTGTCGGGTTCGACCATTTTCCCGGACATATCAACACAAAAGCATTTGGCGGACTCATCCCTCCCGTTGAAAACAGAAAGATTTTGGGCATACTCTTTCCCTCATCCACCTTTACAGGACGCACACCGCATCCGGATAGTGCTCTTTTTACTATCTTTATGGGTGGAGTGCGCTTCGGAGAGCAGCTTCTGTCCCAGAGCAACGAGGAGATCACAGAGACTGCACTCGGTGAGCTTTACTGTATGCTTGGCATACCATCTTCGCTAAAGCCTTCTCTCCTCTATGTGTCGAAGCATCCCAAAGCCATTCCACAGTACACGCTGCACATGAATAACCTTCTCCCTTTGGTGAAGGAAGCAGAAGAAAACTTTCCGGGACTACTGTTGGCAGGAGGACTCCGAGATGGTATAGGTTTAGCAAACAGAATTACGCAAGGAAGAAGTATTGGAGACCGCTTAGGCGCGCAATACTCTAAAACAAAACAGACTCATGAGTAAAGATAAATCTAAAGTGGTGGCTATTGCCGATGTAGATACCGAACAGCAAGCCGTCCTGATGCAACAGCAGCTCGAAATGGCAGGCATCCGCTGTATGCTGAGCAACCTTCTGAGCACCACCATACTTGGCAAAAATCAGGGCAATGCCGTTATATCCGTCATGGTTCTGGAAGAAGATGTGGAGCAAGCAAGAGAAGTGCTCATCGAGAGTGGTTATGGACACGAGCTCTATCCCGTCGGAGGGGTTACTCTTGAGCATCTCTCTCCCGAACAGAAGAGAAGCAGAGTAAAGAATGCCCTGTTTTACATCCTCATTGCTCTCATCGGGGTGGTGTTGTATTGGATCTATGTCCTTACAGAAAAGCCTTAAGCCGAACAGCCGCTTGCACCAAAGATGAGACCCAAACGGAAGAAACTCAAACCTCTACACATAGCCGTAGCCATTGCACTATGGGTTGCGATGGTAGGCTATATCCTTATGTATACGAAGAAGATAGATGGTCCTATCGTATTGACGATATTGATGAGCGGAGCATTTATCGGGGTGGCTATCTACAACAACTCGAAGAAAAAATCCCCCTAAAGAGACCGCTTTCCAACCGATAATATAAAGCTAAAAAAGGTCAATCACCTCTGTTCATATTCCGATATGGGCAGAGGTGATTTTCAATACAAAATCAGAGGATTTTTTCTATAAATGGAGCGGCTTCGGTCGGGATGTTTTATATAAAAATGGAGCTGTGAATTTTCCCCTTTCAGGTGGCTCTTGCGCTTCTCTATTTTTGATGATCGGATCAATTATACACCTTAATCACATAGTTTTCAATCTATTAGTGAAAATCTCAAATTCGGAAAAAATTTTTTCTTCGTCCATTTGATGGGCTGTTTTCGAGTTAATTGGTGTAAAATTTAACGGCCATCTCTGTGAATAAATCCTAATGCGATTTTCTGCTCAAAAACGGCAAAAAAGAGAAGAAAACAGATAAAACACTAATTATCAACACTATAAGTAAAAATTCTAAACACGTTAATCGAATCCGGTAAACGTATTAAGTGAAATCGGTAAACGTGTTCATTGAAAAATTAAACACGTTAAGCCGAAAGAATATGCTGGTTTAGCGTTTTCGCTTAATAGCTATCGGAATTTCTGTTAATAAAACAGCCCGAATTTAACAATTCGGTCGTGCTCCGGAAACGACCCCTCCGATCAAAATAGAGAGCGAGAAAAAAGTGAGCATTTTTCGGGATGGAATATATAAAAATACCCTTTTCAAAAGGTTTTACAATAAGACCTATTTTTAAGCTTTCATAATGATTTAATGTTCTATTCCCGAGCAGAAATCATACCGAAAATGTGAATGATTATCACTATATTTGTGCGTTAAAGCCCTCAGATATTCAGAATGGGCTATCACGTAACAGAGAATATAAGAACAGACAATATTGCAATGGAAACAAATACGGTAGACGTACGTGCTCTGACAGAGCTTATAGAGAGAGAATCTTCATTTATCCAAGCCCTAAATAACGGGATGGGCAGAGTGATTGTAGGGCAACGCCACTTGAGAGAAAGCCTCCTGATAGGTCTGCTTGCAGATGGACACATTCTGCTGGAAGGTGTTCCCGGTCTGGCTAAAACGTTAGCCATAAAGACCCTCGCTTCTCTAATGAATGCAGATTACAGCCGTATTCAGTTCACTCCCGACCTTCTTCCTGCCGATGTTATCGGTACTCAGATATACAGCCAACGCAATGAGCAGTTCAGCGTAAAAAAGGGTCCGATATTCGCAAACCTTGTCCTTGCGGACGAGATCAACCGTGCTCCGGCAAAAGTTCAGAGTGCACTTCTGGAAGCGATGCAGGAAAAGCAGGTTACGATAGGCGAAGAGACATTCAAGCTACCCTCTCCATTCCTCGTGATGGCAACGCAAAACCCTATAGACCAAGAGGGTACTTATACTCTTCCGGAAGCGCAGAGCGACCGCTTTATGCTTAAAGTTACCGTAGGCTATCCGGACAAAGAGGAAGAAAAAGAGATTATCAAAAGCCAGATGTTGGCGGAACAAGAGAGCATCTCGCCGGTAGTATCCATTTCGGATATTGCTCATGCAAGAGATATTGTACACCAAGTCTATATGGACGAAAAGATTCGTCAGTACATCGTAGATATTGTACACGCCACCCGCTTCCCTGCTCAAGCAGGCATCAACACCCTTTCCAACATGATGGCCAACGGAGCTTCTCCTCGTGCCAGCATCAATATGGCGTTGGCTTCCCGTGCTTATGCCTTCATCAAGAGGAGAGGATTTGTCATTCCGGAAGATGTACGCGCAGTGTGTCATGATGTTCTTCGCCACCGTATAGCGCTCTCTTACGAAGCGGAAGCAAACAACCTCAAGACAGAAGAGGTGATCAACGAAATATTGGACAAAGTTCAAGTCCCTTAACCTCGCCGTTCTATCGGTTAGATTCCCATAGAAAACCAGAGATATGTCCGAACATATTCAATTGGAAGATCTCTTACGCCGTATCCATCGCATAGAGATAAAGACAAAAAGACTATCTAGCAACATCTTTGCGGGAGAGTATCATACCGCCTTCAAAGGACGCGGTATGGTCTTTAGCGAAGTACGAGAATACAGAGAAGGAGACGAGATAAGGGATATAGACTGGAACGTTACAGCCAGATACTCCAGACCGTTCGTCAAAGTGTTTGAAGAGGAGAGAGAGCTGACTCTGATGCTGATGGTGGATGTCTCCAACAGCGGACTCTTCGGAACCCATGGCAGAACAAAACGGGAGCTGATAGCCGAAGTGGCAGCAACATTGGCGTTCTCCTCCATACAAAACAATGATAAAGTGGGCGTGCTGTTCTTTTCGGACAGGATAGAGAAGTTTATCCCTCCCGGAAAAGGACGGAAACATGTCCTCCATATACTTAGTGAGATACTGACACTAAAGCCGGAAGGCAAAGGGACAAACATAGAGCACGCACTCTCTTACATCCGAAACATGATGAAGAAGCAGTGTTCCGTCTTTTTGCTGTCTGACCTCATAGATGAAAATCCTTACGAAACAGCCCTCTCTCTTATAGCAAGAAAGCATGACTTGCGAGTGATCAGGGTATATGACCGACACGAGGCGAATCTGCCCGATGTGGGTTTGGTTCGGGTGGAAGATGCGGAGACCGGAAAGATGAGAACGATAGACACATCCAACCGAAAGACCCGCGAAAGCTTTGCACGCAGATGGAAAGAGCAGACCATCGGTATAGAGACGATGCTCAACAAGTATGACATCGGACATGTAACCATGCTCACGGATGCAGACTATGTTCCGGGACTGCTACAACTGTTTGCAAAAAGATAACATAAAGCGATACGATGAACGTTTGCAAGACAAAAGATACTTTTAGACCCTGTACAAAACCGCTACTTATGCTTCTTGTACTGCTTCTCTTCTCTGTAAAAGCAGTAGCCCAAGAGCCTCTCCGTGGTACGGATAGCCGTGTGAGAGTGGTTACAAGTATAGATCCTGCCTCCATTTTGGTTGGAGAGCAGAGTGTGCTGACCATCAAAGTATATACACCCAAGGGTGCCAAAGTCAATATCAATCTGCCCGAAAATGCGCTTTTGAATGGTGTCGAGGTGCTCTCTGCCCCTGTTCTGAAAGACTCCTCAATGATCAGCGACGATATTGCAGAACGCATTTACACTGTTCCCGTTACGGCTTTCGACTCTGCCACTTACGAGGTAAAGCCTGTGGATGTGTTGGTGGACAACCAAGTCTATTCGCAAGAAGAGGCTCCCCTGCTTCAGGCTACAAACATTCCGGTAGATGTCAGCAAGCCGGATCAGTTCTTTGGCATAAAAGAGAATTGGAAAGTTCCTTTCGTGTGGAAAGACTATCTCTGGATTCTCTATCTGCTTGCAAGCTCTCTTCTATTCATTGCCGCAGTGGTTCTTCTGGTAATATACATTGCTCGAAAAAGAAAGACGGCAGTAGCTCTTCCTCCTGATATCCCCGTTACAGACCCTTATACAGAAGCGAAATCCACACTGGAAGAGCTGAGAAAAGCGGAGCTGTGGAGACAAGGTAGCGTAAAAGAGCACTACACGATACTCTCCGACACCATCAGACGCTACCTTGAAAGGACATTGGGACTATCCACAATGGATAAGACTTCTGCGGAGATCGTAGAGCAGATGTCCCTTCGCAAAGAGGTAAAGCACGAACATGTGGGAGAGCTTAGAGCATTGCTTTCCGAAGCAGATCTCGTGAAGTTTGCAAAGTATAAACCGAGCGAGTCCGAAAATATAGGATCTGTCAATGCCTCCAATAAGTTTATAGACGATCTACATGAGGAGCATAAGGCTTATATTGAAGAGCTAGCTCGTGCAGAGAAAGAAGATATGTCCAAAACAGAAAACAGATCTGAATCATGACCTTTGCACATCCTCTATACTTCATACTCCTGTTGGCTGTCCCGGCTCTCGTGGCTCTCTATATCTACAGAGAGCGTGTAAGACCCGCGACATTTACCCTCTCTTCTTTGCGTAATCTGAAGAAGATAAAGCCTGGACTAAGGGTATCTCTCCGCCATCTGCCGATGATCTGCCTGATGTTGGCTTATACCTCTGGTGTGATAGCACTGGCAAGACCCCGATTGTTCAACTCCAGCACGACCAGTAGTACCGAAGGGATCCATATCATGATGGCTATGGACATCTCTACAAGTATGTTGGCGGAAGACTTGCAACCCAACAGGTTTGAAGCGGCAAAAGAAGTCGCCGCACACTTTATCAATAACAGACCCAATGATAATATCGGTCTGGTGGCTTTTGCAGCCGAAAGTTATGTGCAGTGTCCCATGACTACGGATCATGCCACCCTGCTGAACCTGCTCAATGCTCTTGAAATGGGTATCATTGATGACGGTACTGCGATAGGAGATGGACTGGCAACGGCAGTGGGAAGGCTGAAAGACTTGGATGTGGAATCCAAAGTGGTGATCATGCTAACGGATGGAGCCAACAACAGGGGGGCTTTATCGCCAAGGACTGCAACGGAAATGGCAGAAGCTCTTGGGGTAAGAGTCTATACGATAGGCGTGGGCAGCAAAGGCACTGCTCCCTATCCGGTTCAGACAATGTTCGGTCTCCAATACCAAAATATTGAGGTAGATATAGATGAACCGGCACTTCGACACATTGCAGAAAACACCGGAGGAAAATACTTTAGAGCCACCGACAACGAGGAGCTTAAGGGTATATATGATGAGATAGACAAGCTGGAAAAAGTCAAAATCAAGGTCGACACCATAAAAGTACAGCGAGAGCTGTTTATGCCTTTCGTATTGGGTGCTTTGTTCTTCCTCGTATTTGCTCTACTGGGACGTATAACCATCTTTAGAGTAGTACCATAAACCATTTTAGAGATATGAGATTTTTACATCCCGAAATATTGTGGCTGCTTGTTCCGATAATAGTATTGGGACTCTTCTCTCTCTATCGCATCGTTACTCTGAGAAAGAATATCAAACGGTTTGGAGAGTATGAGTTGGTTCGTCGACTAATGCCGGATCTTTCTCTCAGAAGGCGAATGAACAAAGACTTTATGCTTCTTTCGGTGGCAACGCTCCTTGTTCTTGCAGCTGCTCGTCCTCAAATGGGAACCAAAGAAGAGACTATAGAAAAACGAGGCATAGAGGTAATGATCTGTTTGGACCTCTCCAACTCCATGCTCTCACAAGATGTTGCTCCGTCAAGACTCTCTATTGCAAAAAATATTGTTTCCAGATTAACGGATAAGTTGACTGAAGACAAGCTCGGACTAATCTTCTTTACCTCTTCGGCTTATGTTCAGCTTCCTATTACAAATGATATAGTCTCCGGGAAGATGTTTTTGCAACACGCTTCTCCGGAAATTATGCCAGATCAGGGAACAGACATAGCCAATGCTCTGAGACTCGCTTCTCGCAGTTTTTCTACATCCGAAGATGAAAAGATCGGACGCACGGTAATAGTAATCTCCGATGTAGAAGACCATTCTCAAAAAGCGGTGGATATGGCAAAAGAGCTGGCTCAGAAAGGAATTGCAGTCAATATCATTGGAGTGGGATCCGATAATGGTGGTCCGATTTCAATTCCGGGAGAAGGATATGTACAGGACGCAGAAGGGCAGATGGTAATAAGCAAGGTTAATGACGAACTGGGAAAAGAATTGGCATCAGCAGGAAACGGACTTTATGTTCGTGCAACAAATGTATCCGGAGCGGTATCTGTCTTGACAAAAGCTTTGGAAAAGATGCAAAAGGCAGACTTTAAACAGATAATCTACTCTACTTATGATGAAAAGTTTGCTTGGTTTCTTCTTCCGGCTCTTCTTCTTCTAATCGTGGAATCTATCTATCTCAACCGTAAGAATAGATGGATAAAAAGAGTGAATCTCTTCGATTCTGCAAAAAATGAGACTAAGAAATGAGAAAGATAATACTATACATATTTGCATCCACAGTACTGGTATTCGGCTTTTCCAACACAACTTTTGCTCAAAGAAAAGTGAGACAAGAGGTTAGAAAAGGGAATAAAGCCTTCCAAAAAGAGAGCTATAACGATGCGGAGATAGCTTATCGAAAAGCTCTCTCTATAGCTCCTACCGACTCCACTGCCATGTACAATCTGGCTGCTACCCTACTCCAAACAGAAAGAGGAGAGGAAGCTTTCGATCTGTATAAAAGGTTAACGGAAGTGGTAAAAAGAGGCAACAGTTCTGCCGATGTACACCACAATATAGGTGTAATGCTCATGGCGCAGAAAAAGTATGCAGAAGCAATAGAGCTTTACAAGGAAAGTCTAAGGGCAAGACCGACAGACAATGACACACGATACAATCTCATCCTAGCACAAAAGCTCTTGCAACAAGAGAATAAGGGCGGAGGAGAAAATCAGGATAAGAATCAGGAACAACAGGATAAGAAGGAGCAAAATCAGAATAAGGAGAAACCCAATGAGGATCAGCAGGAGAACGACAAGAAAGATCGCGCTCAAGAAAAACCCTCAGAGGCTCAGGAGAAGATGTCTAAAGATAATGCCGAAAAAATCCTGAAAGCTTTCCTTGAAGATGAGAAGAAAACTCAAGAGAAGGTAAACAAAGCTCAAAGTCAGCACGCAAACAGAAAGCGAGCAGATAAAAACTGGTAAGCATTTGACTCATGAACAGATATTATACCCGAATGCTACAATGGGGTCTTACCATTGTTCTTTTATTGACAACGACCATAGCTGTATCACAGAATGGAACTTCCGGTAAAAGCCTAAAGCTTTCCGTTGATGTCGAGTCCGCACCACGTGTTGGAGAGCCATTCAAAGTCTCTTTTACGATTGATGCAAAAGCAAGAGGAATAAAGTTGGGAAGCTTAGATCCTTCCTTGAAAATCATATTAGGTCCATCCATTGCATCGGGAGAGAGACAGGTTATATCCAATGGCAAAAGAGAGTCGTCCTCTTTCTCTTCGTTCTCATACATGATTATGGCAGAAAAAGAAGGGACATTTAAGATCCCGGCAGCCTCTGTCAAGGTCGGTTCTGCTACTTATAACTCGGCGGTTCAAACATTCAAAGTCTTTCCGGCAGATACTAAAAAAGGCTCGGAAACAACAGCTGCAGACGGATCGACAAAGCATATAGACTTGAATAAGGGAGTGTTTTTCAAGCTTATCTTATCCAAGACAACCATGTATGAACAAGAGGGTTTCCTTGCCTCTTTCAAGATATATTCCCTGTATGATTTCAGCTTTAACGATGTAAAGTTTCCGGAATTCGATGGTTTTCTTTCCCAATCTATCGAAAGTCCCGGACAGATTCAGCTCACGCCCGAACAGTGTAATGGACGACTTTATCTCACCGGTATCATAAAACAGTTCTTCCTAACTCCTCAAAGATCAGGGGAACTTATTATTCCGGTTGGGAAATTCGACTTGACCGTATCCGTTCCCGTCCAAAGAGCTCAAGATGATATGGATGCAATATTCGGGAATTATCTGGGATCTTATCAGAATATCGAGAAAACTTTTAGCTCTCAAGCAACACGAATAAAGGTCAAACCTCTTCCGATACCCGTTCCGGAAGGATTCAATGGAGCCATAGGACAGTTCAGCATGGACGCGTCCGCTCCTCTGTCTGTAATTAAATCGGGAGAAAGTTATAAGATTGTCGTAAAAGTTTCTGGGAAAGGCAACCTGAAGTTGATGGATATACCCAAACCTGTATTCCCTACAGACTTTGAAGTGTACGACCCTCAAGAAAATCAGGATATCACGATCTCCGAATCGGGTGCTTCGGGACAGAGAGAAGTCTCATACTTTGCCGTTCCTCGCTCTCAAGGCGATTATACCATACCGGCAATACGTTTGGTTTACTTCGATCCGGCTCAAGGTCAGTACAAGACAATCTCCTCCAAGCCTTTCAAGCTTCATGTCGATAAAGGGGATGGTACTCAGGTAGCATCTGTATCCAATTTCACACAGAACGAAGATGCTTCAGTACTCAGCACAGATATCCATTATATCAAGAAGTTACCTTCCAAAGCCCACGTATTACCCTCGCGAAACAGGGCGGGTTACATCCTCTCCTATATAGCCATATCCCTATTGACGATAGCGATATTCTTTATCCTCCGATCGAAGAACAACGAAAAGACAGACAATGTAGCTTATCGCAGTAAAAGAGCAGGCAGTGTAGCGAGAAAATGGCTAAAGCAAGCGGAAGAAAGTCTAAAGAGAGGAGATTCCGACGAATATTATGAGACACTGCTTAGAGGTATGGTAGATTACCTTGGAAGTAAGCTAAATATCCCCATGTCCACATGGAGCAAAGAGACTGCGGAGGAGAAACTTTTAAGTTTTGGAGCATCAAAAGAACTCCAACAAGAGACTGTCAGCCTGCTTTCTCAGCTTGAGTTCAGTCGCTATGCACAAGATCAGTCTATCTCTCAACGGGAAGAACTGTACAGACAGTGCGTTTCACTTATCGGACAAATTGAAGAAATAAAAAAGAGATGAAGCATACCTATATATTTCATGTTCGTTCAATACTGCTTGTGATCCTGCTCTGTCTTCCAACATTCGGAGCAAAGGCGCAGCAAGAAATGCTTATTGATGAAGCAAATACCGCATATTCACAGACCGACTTTGATAAAGCGATAGAGATTTATACCCAAATCATCGAATCCGAAGCAACGCCTACCGCAGAGTTGTATTACAATCTTGGTTGTGCTTATTTCAAGAGCGGAGATATTGGGAGAGCTATTCTGAACTTTGAGCGAACGCTAAGACTAAAACCCGGAGATAAGGATGCTCTGCACAATCTCAAGATTGCTCAAAGCCGCACATTGGACAAAATCGTGGACACGGAAACTCCTTTTGTGTACAAGATCCTTGACAGTATAGCTCTCTCGGCACAGATCTCCACGTGGATGATACTGGCTCTTCTCTTCTTTTTGGGAGTCTGCATCTTGGGGATCCTCTTCTTTTTCAAGAATGGTTCGCCTCTGCAAAAGAGACTGTTCTTTTACGGAGCAATTCTCTCCCTGGCTCTCACTCTTGTTTTTAACCTTCTTGCATGGCGAGCATCGGTGGTAATCTACGATGAAACCAAAGCCATCATCACGACAGAAGTGGTTACTCTCAAAAGTTCACCGGACAATGCTTCGGAAAATCTCTCCATCATTCACAACGGCATCAAGGTAACCCGACTTCAAGAGCTTAACGGCTACACGGAAGTTTCGCTTCCGGATGGCACAAGAGGCTGGCTGAAAAGCTCGGATATAGAACAGATATTACCTTCCAACCTTATACAAAGCAACTAAACACTCGGCTACAATGATAGAACAATTGGTTCCATTAGAACAGGATCTCTTTCTTTGGTTAAACAGTCTGCACACTCCATATTTGGATGGAGTGATGTACATGATATCCGATAAATTTCCATGGATTTTTATTGGTGTCGTCTATCTTTTTCTTGTGTGTTACAAACAAAATTACAAAGAGGTACTGCTGCTCATTTTGGCACTGTCTATGCTTATTCTCATAGGAGATCAGCTCTCTTCTCATATTATTAAGCCTTGGGTGGGACGTCTTCGCCCCTCTCATCATCCGCTGACGGCAGATCTGGTACACACAGTACTCGACTATCGAGGCGGTAGATATGGTTTTATCTCCGGGCATAGCACCAACTTTCTATCCTTTGCCTGCTTTACCGCACTGCTTTGGCGCAACCGTTTTTACAGCATCATAGCCATTCTTACCGGGCTTACCGTTGCCTATTCAAGGATCTATCTCGGCGTACACTTTATTACGGATGTCATTCCGGGCATAGCAGCCGGTGTTGCCATCGCATTTCTCGTTTATGCCATATACATCTTCCTGAGAAAACGAGTAATGAAGCTCTCCTCCCAAGAGGCAAAGATCCCCTACATTCAGCCGTCCGGCATGACCAAAGTATTCGGATATATGTTGCTGTTATTCTACATCGGGCTTTGGACAGTCTCTCCCATATTATTTCCCCTTTACTATTAGTATCATGCCATGAAACCTTATCTCAATCTGCTACAAGAGGTACTTGATACCGGAACTCGAAAAGAAGACAGAACCGGAACCGGCACTATCAGTTCCTTTGGACATCAGATGAAGTTTGATCTGAAAGAGGGATTTCCCCTTGTTACCACAAAGAAGCTGCACCTCAAGTCTATCATACACGAGCTGCTTTGGTTTATCAAAGGAGACACCAATGTAAAATATCTGCAAGACAATGATGTTCGCATCTGGAATGAGTGGGCTGATAAAAATGGAGATCTCGGACCAATCTATGGCAAGCAGTGGCGCAAATGGAGAGATTATAATGGTGGAGAGATAGACCAACTTGCAGAAGCCGTACGAGATATTAAAGAGAATCCTCAAAGCAGACGCATCATCGTATCATCTTGGAATGTTGCCGATCTTCCCGATATGAAGTTGCCTCCCTGCCATGCCTTCTTCCAGTTTTACGTTTCCGGCAACGAACTGAGCTTGCAGCTCTATCAACGGAGTGCAGATCTGTTCTTGGGTGTTCCTTTCAACATCGCCTCCTATGCACTTCTTCTCTGTATGGTCGCACAAGTTACGGGGCTGACACCTCACTACTTCGTACACACATTGGGAGATGCACACATCTATCTGAACCATTTGGAGCAGGTAAAGCTTCAGCTCTCCAGAGATCCTTATCCTCTTCCTACCCTTCGTCTCAATCCGGAAATAAAAGAGTTGGATCGGTTTACTTTTGAAGACATATCAATAGAACACTACATCTCACATCCCACAATAAAAGGAGACGTTGCAGTATGAAGAATGAACACTCCCCTCTCGTATCGATGATTGTAGCCATGGGGCTGAACAGAGAGATAGGACAACAAGGAGATATGCCTTGGGGACGCTCTCTCCGTGCCGACCTTGCCTTCTTCAAGCAGACAACGTTAGGGCATCCTATCATCATGGGACGAAAAACTTTTGAAAGTTTGCCCAATGGAGCATTACCCGGAAGAAGGAATATCATACTCACTCGCTCCAAAGATTATACAGCTCCATCTTGTGAGATAGTACACTCGATAGAAGAAGCAATATCTGTTTGCAAGGACGAAAAGGAGCTGTTCTTCATCGGAGGTGCAGACATATTCAAGCAAGCTTTTCCTCTGACCGATACACTGTACATCACAGAAGTGGATGCCACTTTCGACCAAGCAGATACTTTTATGCCCCCTCTATCGGACGAATGGAGGGAAGTATCTGCTGTTCATCATCCGAAAGACGATAAAAATCACTACAATATCACGTTCCGTAAATTCTTACGCAAGCAATAACTACACAACGGACTCATTACCCAAAATGGCACAACACACTACAAGACATTGGTGGAAGTCTATCATCTCTTTCCTGATGGTTCTTTTTACCATGCCGCTTGGTCATGCTCTCATGGCCATAATGGAACACCTGCTTGTTCCACCGTATCTGCACTATGCCTCTTTTTCTTTAGGGTTTGTCGGGCTTCTTATGGTAATCTTTGGAGTATTCGCAACCGGAGATACAAGACAAACTTTATGGGGCTTCTTTGGAGGACTACTCTTCTGGACCGGATGGGTAGAGTTCATATTCGTTTACTATGCCCAACGCTTTGGCGTACAAGCCGAGATCGTGGATGGAGAGGTGGTTACCAGACCCGAATACCTCATTCTTCCTGCCACTTTTGGGCTATGGGCCATGTTCATGGTGCTTTACCTGTTCAGCGTAAAGACGGGATGCAACTTCATCAATTGGTGGCAAAGAGTCCTTTTCAGAGGGAAGAAAAACGACATTGTTGTACGTCCCATGACCAGACATACCTCTATCGTAACCTTCATGGAGCTCAATATGATGCTCTGGTCATGCTATCTGCTGCTCATGTTCTGCTATGATGATCACTTTTTAGGAGAGTATCATCCCGTCACTTGGATCGTGTTTGCCGTATGTCTTATAGGCTCTCTATTCATGTTCAAAAAGCAGCTGAAGTTTGGATCCTGGGGTGCCAATATTCGCTTCTCGATAGCCACGGTCATCGTTTTTTGGACTGCCGTAGAAATTCTCGGACGGGTAGAGTTTTTCAAAGAATTTTGGACAGATCCATTCTCCCACCGCATGGAGATGATTCTTATCCTGCTACTCTTTGTTGGATTGGCGGTATATCTATGGATCAAGAGCGTAGCAAAAAAGAAAGAAACACTCCGGTCTCAAGAAGAGAGTAGCAGTTAGAACACTGCGCTCTCAATACCGAATCAAATAAGAAATGGTCTCGTCCCGATAACATTACAATAGTTATCGGGACGAGGCTTTTCTATAAAATGATGTTTAGAGGGCTAAAGCACATTCGGCTTCCATATTCTTGGACTTCACAGGTTTGGGATAAAACAAAAAACAGACAAGCGCATGGCTACCGATTTTTTGTGAGAATACTTTTTCCGAACCCTTATAAAAACTCCTCCGAACCCTTTCATATCTTTTCCTGAACAGATTAAGAAAAGGAGCGCAAGGCTTGATGATTACAAATCAAGTGTTGATTTGTACAAGTCGAACCATGAAAACAAGAGATCAAGCCGTGCTTTGAACTCTTGAATAGCTTCACGCTCTTTTCTTAATACGTTCAAATATTTTTCTGAATGGCTTCACTTTGAAAATTCTCTTCTTTTGAGACGAAAAGAGATAAAATGGAAGGAACGGAAACAGCCAATTACCGGATCATTCAGACTCCGATAATTGGCTGTTGAGATTATACAGACGAAGCCATTACGGCTTTCTATAAGCTGATATTAAGGAGTTACCTCTGCTTACTGCTCGCCATACCAAGAGGCATACATCTGATAGTTTGCAGCGATCTTCTTATTCATTTCGGTGGCTTGCTCTATTGCCACCTCTTTGATAAACTTAGCCGGCGAACCTGCATACAACGCTCCGGGAGGGATCTGAGTGCCACTAAGCACTACGCTGCCTGCGGCAACAATTGCTCCGGATCCGACCACGGCATGATCCATAACGATAGCTCCCATTCCGATAAGGGCACCCTCTTCGATGGTTGCTCCGTGAATGATTGCATTATGACCTATGGAGACGTTGTCTTTTATTATGCTCACAGATTTCTGGTAGAGCGTATGCACCACCGCGCCATCCTGGATATTGACATTGTTGCCTATTCTGATACTGTTTACATCACCGCGTAAAACAGTCCCGAACCATATACTGCATCCCTCTCCCATCTCTACATCTCCCACAACCACCGCATTGGTGGCAAGAAAACAACTCTCCGGAATCTTAGGGGTAAAGCCTCTGACGGTCTGTACTATTGCCATACTCTTCTATGTTTTACTCAAGCAGAGAGCGGAGCAGTCTTGGCTTTTAGCCATGCCGACTCTTCTGCGGTCAGTGAAGGACTAACCTCTGCATAAACCTGTGATTGGTAATCGTTGTACCACTTGATCTCTTCGAGAGTCATAAGAGATACATCTACCAGATTGTTGTCCAAGTAGCACATTGTGAGCGTATCGAACGCGTAGAATGAGCCAAACTCGGTCTCTTTGTATGGAACACAGAGGATAAGGTTCTCTATACGTATTCCGTACTCTCCTGCAATGTAGAGTCCCGGCTCGTTGCTGGTGAAGCAGCCAAGCTCAAGAAGGGCAGGATTTTCGTCCATACGGATATTTTGAGGGCCTTCATGAACGTTGAGGAAGTGTCCCACGCCGTGTCCCGTTCCGTGTCCGTAGTTTTGACACACATCCCATAGAGCTTTACGCGCCAAGATGTCCAGCTGCGAACCTCTTGTTCCTTGAGGGAAGATAGCTCTTGCGATAGCGATGTGCCCTTTCAGTACACGGGTATAGTCTGCTTTCTGACGAGCCGTAGGGTTGCCATCCAAAGAGACTGTTCGGGTAATATCCGTAGTTCCGTCGCGATACTGACCGCCGGAGTCCAGCAGCAAGATACCTTTCTTCTCTACTCTCTTACAGCTATCTTTCTGTGCGCTGTAATGCACAATGGCTCCATTGCCGTTATATCCGCAAATGGTGGAGAAGCTATCGCTCACATAAAGATCTCCCTGCGCTCTGAACTCTGCCAGCTTAACTCCAATTTCATATTCCGAAGGCGTTCCCCCTGCATTCAACACTTTTTCCAGCCAGATAAAGAAACGAGTGAGAGCTACCCCGTCTCGCTGCATCGCCTTACGGTATCCTTCCACTTCCACTGCGTTTTTGATCGCTTTCAGACGAGTGATGGCAGAGGTCTTTATCACTCTTGGTGTGTGCGCCGGGATGGATTTGAACAAAGCGTAATTCGTTCTTGCATTATCGAGCAGTACCACCTCTTCTGCCGTAAGACCGGTAACATCCTTGTAGATGTCATTGTATGTACGCACCATTACACCGGCTTCGGATAGAGAGGCTTGCAGTTCGGCAGGTATCTTACCCTCCATTGTATAGATGTACGCAGCCTTTGGTGTAACAAGACCGTAAGCTATACCCACCGGGTTGTAAAGCACATCAGTGCCTCTTACATTGAAAAGCCAGGCAATCTCATCAAGCATGGTGATAATACAAGAATTGGCTCCATCTGCAAGAAGAGTCTTTCTAAGCAGAGAAAGTTTATCTGCAACGGACATTCCTGCGTACTTTAGAGGCTGCTCGTAGAAAGGAAACATCGGGAGAGTGGCAGGCTCTTCGTGCAAAGGTGCTATAAGATCTTTATCCCACACGACCTCTATACCATAAGGAGCAAGAGCGTTTTGCGTACCCAATGCTTCTGCTGCCGACATGGATTTTCCGAAAAATCCCACTCTGCGGATAGTGGCTTTATGATCTCTGATATATTCAGGAATGGTTGGCGTAGCAGGCATTCCCATCTTGTAAAGCTCAATGGTGGTTCCTTTCAACTGCTCCGAGCCTTGCAAAAAGTAGCGAGAGTCTGTCCACAATCCTGCATGATCTGCGGTAACCATCACTGTTCCGGCAGAACCGTTAAAGGAAGAGATCCACTCTCTATCCTTCCAACATTGTGGGGGATATTCGCTCAAGTGATGATCCGAACTCGGAATGATGTAGGCATCTATTCCTTCCTTTTTCATGCTCTCTCTTAAACGAGAAAGTCTGTTTATAATGATTTGCTTGTCCATGTTTATTGAATTTATTTGGTATTTGTCTATCTGTGTGAGTCTCTAAGGAGATCATTGATGGTCTTTACCGGATTGAATGTTTCGGCAGGCACTTCCACAAATGCGGTGTTCCAGCCTGCCATTGCGCCATTCCAAAGTCCGGGAAGTTCGAGAGCCTTTAATCTCTCTCCACCTTTGCTCTTTTCCGCAATAAATCCGGTGTTTTCATCTATAAACGCAGTAAGGTCAAAGAATTTTCCCTGATAATCTTTTATGCTGCAAACTATATCTACGGGATTGAAGTGCGTACCCGATAAAAGAAGCTCTCGTCCCTCTTCTGTGGAAGTGTCTATCTGTGTTCCTTCCAAGATCTGAAGGGATGTGGTTCCATCCTCATGCTCGATAATATAAGGCCCGCCACCGGGTTCCCCCTCATTTTTTACCATTCCGCATATACGAATGGGACGGTTGAGTTTCTCGCGGATGATTCTTACCGCATCTTCCGGATGCAGTCCCTCAATATTTATATCCACCGAGAAGTAGCGATAAAGCAGATCTCTTGCCTGCTCGATGGTATCACGAGAGATGCGTCCTTTGGTCAAACTCTCCATCAGACGATAAACCTTGTTGCGAAGAAAGACCAGGAAGCCTCCCAATACTTTCTTATAAATCACCGTCTCACACTTATGATGATCGGGCACTACATTATCTATATTCTTGATAAAGATAATATCCGCATCTATTTCGTTCAGATTCTGAATGAGAGCACCGTGTCCACCCGGACGGAAAACGAGCCTACCCGTTTTTGGATCCCTTAAAGGCTGGTTGTTCATATCCACTGCAATGGTGTCCGTTTCCTTTTTCTGGATGCTGTATGAGATATTGTAGTTTACGGAATAGTGCTCCTCCATGAGAGTTTTCTTCTGATTCATCAGCTCATTGAACGGTGCTATATGTTCGGGAGAAAGAGTAAAATGCAGATGTACATCGCCTTGAAGATCCTTTGCATACATTGCTCCCTCTGCAAGATGCTCTTCTGCCGCTGTTCTGTTTCCATCCTTATACTTATGAAAAAGGAGAAGAGCCTTCGGAAGATTTCCGTAATTGAGCCCTTTTTCTTCTATCAGATAAGATATGACTTTACGATACTCTCCCTGTGCCAACATTCTTGTACAGGTCTTAAACTCGCTTTTCAGACAAACACTATTGAGTGCATCGAAAAATGCAAAGAGATGAATCTGATCCAGAACCGACTTCACAGAATCCGGTAACTCTTCCATGCTGCACTCTTGAGAGTTTGAAAGCACCTCGTACAGCTCTTTGAACATCCGGGATGCGGCTCCGGAAGCAGGAATGAACTTTATAATCTTCTTCCCGGAAGAAGATTGTGCCTTGCTCCACTCCTCTAAATACTTAACCTGTTCCTCTTTTGACAGTCGTGTAATGCCGTCTCCTACCGTGGCGGATCGTAATACCTTGAGATAAGGAAAGCCATTTGTAAGACGTTTGATCTGCTTCTCTATTTCTTTAAGAGAGAGTCCTTGCTCTTCGATCTGAAGCAAGTCTTCTTGCGTTAAGTAATCAGGGATTTGCATAGGTCGTTTCTACTGTTTTTACACTCCTACAAATATAGACAGAACCAAGAAGAAAACCTAATTATAAACCGGTTCTTAACAGAGCTTATCGGGCATTATCCTCTGCTTATTCTTACTTTACCAGAGAGCATAATGCAAAGAGACCGCTTGAGCATGATGCTCAGGCGGTCTCTTCTATGATTAAGTATGTTGCGTTGTTGCAACTCTTCGGGTTCTCCGGTCTTATTTTTCCTCGAAACGAGCAGTAAAGAAGCGGAGTTGCTTCGGTTCATAAACGAAACGCAGACCCTTGATGTCCTCTTTGTGTTTGAAGAGTTTGATCACTGCATCCGCTACAAGATCCATATGCTTATAAGTGTAAACACGACGAGGAATAGTAAGACGAACAGTTTCGAGCTTAGGTCTGTGATTTTCTCCGGTCTTAACATCTCTACCGGCAGACACGATACCACGTTCCATTGCACGTACACCACCTTCCACGTAAAGGTTGGCAGCAAGACTTTGTGCAGGGAAATCGTCTTGTGTCAAATGCGGACAGAAGCGTCTTGCATCCAAGAATACAGCATGACCTCCAATAGGTTGTATCACAGGAATACCTGCTTCAATAAGACGCTGACCAAGATAACGCACTTGCAATACACGGTGTTGGATATACTCGAACTGCATACTTTCGCGAAGACCGATAGCCATAGCTTCCATGTCGCGTCCTGCCATCCCCCCGTAAGAAGGCATACCCTCGTAAACAACAACCAATTCTTTTGCACTTTGGAAAAGCTCTTCGTCGTTCATACAAAGGAATCCACCGATGTTCACAAGACAGTCTTTCTTACCACTCATGGTACAACCATCTGCGTAGCTAAACATTTCGTGAACAATCTCTTTGATGCTTTTATCTGCAAAGCCCTCTTCTTGTTCTTTGATGAAATAAGCATTTTCAACGCAGCGAGTAGCATCGTAGAACACCTTGATGCCATGCTTTTGTGTAAGTTCTCTCACTGCTCTCATGTTCTTCATGGAAACAGGCTGTCCACCTGCCAAGTTCACCGTTACAGCTAAACAAACATAAGCAATGTTTTCAGCGCCTTTTTCCTGAATAAGCTTCTCTAACTTCTCCAAGCAGATATCTCCCTTGAATGGGATTTCAAGACCGGCATCGTGAGCTTCATCTCTGATGATATCAACGAAGATACCGCCATTTCTTTCTTGGTGATAGCGAGTGGTGGTAAAGTACATATTACCCGGCACATATTGTCCCGGCTTAATAGCGATCTGGCTCAACAAGTTTTCCGCACCTCTGCCTTGGTGAGTAGGCACAACATGCTTGAAACCAAAAAGCTCTTGTACGGTAGCCTCCAAGTGATGGAAGTTTTTACTACCGGCATAAGCCTCATCACCGATCATCATACCTGCCCATTGCTTATCGCTCATTGCGTTTGTTCCACTGTCGGTAAGCAGGTCGATGTAAACATCTTCACTGTTGATAAGGAAAGTATTGTACCCTGCTTCACGGATTACACGTTCACGTTCTTCACGTGTATTCATTTTCACGGTTTCTACCGCTTTTATTCTAAATGGCTCCGCAGGAAAGTTTTTTAAATCCATAATAAATGATTTGAAATAGTTAATAATGAATCTGGACAAATATACACAAAGATTTCATATCTTAGCAGTCTCTTACAGAGAAAATCACTTAATACTTACAGAAGAAATATGAACCACGAAAAAATCGAAAAAGCAGGCTTTGCAACAAAAGCTATTCACGGAGGATCAGAAAAAAATGCCTACGGAGCACTTGCAACACCGATCTTTCAAACCTCAACATTTGTATTCGACTCGGCAGAACAAGGAGGAGCTCGCTTTGCCTTGGAAGAACCGGGATATATTTACTCTCGATTAGGAAACCCATCCTGCACCAAAGTGGAGAAGAAACTTGCTCTGCTCGAAGGCGCAGAGGCAGCAATGTCCACCGCATCAGGTATAGGAGCAGTAACTTCTGCTATTTGGATACTGGTACAGACCGGAGATCACATTGTGGCACACAGGACTCTTTATGGCTGTACACATGCTTACTTCACTCACGGTCTGTCCAGATACGGAATAGAAGTAACTTATGTGGACATGAGAGACCCGCAAGAGGTTGCCAAAGCAATGCGCCCGAATACCAAAGTGGTATATCTTGAAAGCCCTGCAAACCCTAATATGGATATGATAGACATTGCCGCCGTGGCAGAGATAGCCCACCGCCAAGAAGGCGTACAGGTGATGGTGGATAACACTTACTGTACCCCTTACATCTGTCGTCCATTGGAACATGGTGCGGACATCATTATCCACTCTGCCACCAAGTATCTTAACGGACACGGAGATGTCATAGCCGGATTTGTTGTCGGAAAAGAGGAGTACATCAATCAGGTACGACTATTGGGAGTAAAAGACCTTACCGGAGCATCGCTAAGCCCGTTTGATGCTTTCCTTATAGACAGAGGTATGAAGACTCTTCCGATACGAGTGGAAAAGCATAGTGCAAACGCACAAAAGGTTGCCGAGTTCCTCGAAAAGCATCCACAGGTTTCATCCATCTCATATCCGGGACTCGAAAGTTTCCCTCAAAGAGATCTGGTAAAGAAATATATGTCTCTTCCGGGAGGCATGATCTCGTTTGAACTCAAAGGAGGAATGGATGCCGGAAAGAAACTTATCAATGCAATGCAGATGTGCAAAGTGGCAGTGAGTCTTGGAGATGCGGAAACGCTTATCCAACACCCTGCCAGCATGACCCACTCTCCATACACACCGGAAGAGAGAGCCATGGCAAATATTTCGGACGGACTGGTAAGACTCTCCGTTGGTCTTGAAGATGCAGAAGATATCATAGCCGATCTCAAGCAAGGATTGGATGCGCTTTAACAGGTGATAACAGCCACATCGCGAAGACACTATGATAAGGGGAAAAACGCTCCCCGATGAAAATCATAACTCAATGGGAACTCCTTCCTCCATGCAAGCTCACAGCAACACTCCTTGCTGTGAGCTTGTTGTTTGTGGATCCTCTTCTTCTTTGATGGATTTTATCTCAAAAAACCGACGGATTGGCAAGCAATGACGAAGATATAAAAAGAAGCCTCTTTCCATAATCGTATCTTCCGAAAACGAGAAAGAAAATATGCCGTTCAGAGCGAAATTTTTATATAAATCCGAATCAGGGAAATCAGGCTCTCCTTTCCCCTCTCGTCTCCTCTCTTCTCCTATCAAAAAGAAGAAGAATGAAGATAAAACACACCATATCAACAGATTATAAAACCAGCCCAATCTGAGAAAAAATTTTTCTTCAGTCCGTTTGATAGGGCTTTTTCGCGTTAATAAGCGTAAATTTTAACACCCACCTCTGTAAACAAATCCTAATGCAATTTTATGCTTAAAAACAGCCAAAAAGGGGATAAAACAGCTAAAACACTAATAACCAGGCAAGTAATCAAAAATTCTAAACACGTTAATCGAATCCGGTAAACGTGTTTAATGAAATCACTAAACGTGTTCATTGAAAAATTAAACACGTTTAGCCGACAAAATATGCTCGTTTACTGTTTGGGCTTAACGAGTATCGGAATTTGTGTTAATAAAACAGCCTGAATTTAACAGTTCGGTCGTGCTCTGAAAACGCCCCCTCCGATCAAAATAGAGAGCGCAAAAATGGACACATTTCTGCGGTATGGAATATATAAAAACAGCTCCACAAAAGGGAGCTGAAAACTGAAACGAGAAAATATAAATAGCAACACTTTTTCTTTATACCTTTGTCGGATAAAAGGCGTCGGGAGCCTTTTTCCCAAAAGACTCCCGACAAAAATTTGTATTTATCACTTTTAGTATGGTTCCTTTGTGTCAGGAAATATGCTCGCGATTGTGGGAGTGCTCCATCATCGGAATCTCCACTTGTCCTCACGAAGGGACATATTTAGTTAGTTCAGCCTATGTTTGGCAAAGCGATTATTGTATTACTATTACGCTGACAAAGTTATCTCCTATGATAAAATATGCAAATACCTAATAATATTGATTTTGAATAAAATCCGTACCTAAAAACTATCATTGCTAATCTCGACCATATATTGTAATTTTGATACGAAATAGTTAGACGAAATATTTTTCGCAGTATAAAAGATATAAATACAGACATATAGAATGAAGACAATATATAATGGTCGCAGTAAAATGGCAGATCTGATCAGCGAAAACTACAATATGCTTCTGCTGATGAACAGGTTTGGCATCCCTTTGGGTGTGGGAGAAAAAAGCATCGCAGAGGTCTGCAGGGAAAACAGCGTGGATCTGGAGACATTCCTCTACGTGGTACACTACCTCTCTTCTCGTACAACGGGAGACAATATGGATTTGCATAGAAGAATATCCATACCGCAGCTTATTGTTTATCTGCGCAATTCACACGACTACTTCCTGCATTACCGCCTTCCGGAGCTAAGGAGCAAGCTGCTGAATGCCCTCGAAGAAGCTCCCCAAGATGTCGTGTATGTCATTATCAAATTCTTCGATGAATACGAGGACGAAGTACGTAAACACATGAGTTATGAAGACAAATATGTATTCCCTTATGCAACGAAGCTGATAAATGGAGAGAAAGATAGCAAGTACAATATAGATATATTCCGCAAGAAACACGACCAGATAGAGCTTAAGATCAAAGAGCTGAAAAATATTCTTATCAAATACTACCCGACACAGAGCGGGTACAAACTTCACAGCGTACTATACGATATTTTTGCATGTCAGATAGAACTTTATGACCACAACCATGTAGAAGATCATGTCTTTATACCTGCAGTGGCGAAGCTAGAAGAAGAGATGTCGGATAGTTTAGTATAAATCTATATTTTTGAACATAAAATCGAAACTCCTGACATGCAAAAGAAAATAGTTATAGCCATCCCATATCCTCTTCTTCGCATAGGCTTGGAGAATACTATAAAACGGGTAGAGATACTAGCTAAATCGCACTACTTTGTTCTTCACAGCCCGGAAACTTTGGGGGAAGTCCTTTTGGCAGAAAAGCCCGATTTGGTTTTGGTCTCTTCCTCTATCGTCGGAGGGATTATGGTACAAACACTTAAAGAGCAAACCTCTTGCCCCCACACTCATTTCGTAGTGGTAGGAGGGCTTCCGGGAGAATCTATTGAAGCCAAATATTATGATGCATCCATCCTTTTCACCGACACGGAAGAGGAGATAGAGAAGAAGATCTCTCGCCTGTTTGAACAGGAAGAAAAGGAGAAGAAGAGCAATGAAGAGCAACAAGTACTCACCCCAAGAGAGAAAGATATTGTGATATGCGTCGTGAAAGGACTTACCAATAAGGAGATAGCCGATGAGCTTTTCCTTTCAACCCATACGGTCATCACTCACAGGCGTAACATTGCGAAAAAACTACAGATACACTCCCCTGCCGGTCTCACAATCTATGCGATAGTGAACAAGCTTGTGGAGCTTAAAGATATCAAGCAAAACATCGACCCGAACTCATAATATCCTCTCTCCGGAATGTATTTTTTGATCTTCGGAGGGTGGATTATGGTTCTGGAATATCTGTTTACAGGAATATTGGCTTGCGTATCCATGAATCGGTATTGCTTGGGATCGCAGTGCTTGAGAATAGTCTCTCATATCTTGTTTCCGTACTCTTACAAGGTAGTTTCAAAGGACAACTTCTCTTTTTTTAGCCGTCTAGGCAATGTTTTTGGAGTTGCTTAGCGTGGGTCGGATCATATAGGCAATTCACATTACATTTGGTATTTTTCTCTTTTGTACAATCATAGGCATACCGCTTAGCAAAAAAACATTTTGCTCTTATCGAGTTATCGCTTGTTCCTTTTGGGAAAACCTTTGTAACGGCATCGTTCACTTCGCGTATCTGAACCGCTTTTGCAACAGGCTGAAAAGGATAAAGAGTGTCGAGTAATAGAGTAAAAGGGCAGGTATTCCAATCATGAGCTCTCCATCAAGTCCGGGAATAGAAGCAAAGTAAGAGGTTACAGCCGTTAGGGTTTCCAACACCCGGTTCAAACCTAATCCTATAATGGGAGATAGAATAGGGAGAAAGAGCAGAGAAAGCACGAGGAATAAGCCCAATACAATAGCGATGGTGGCAAGCAGCGTTACCGGAATATTGCTCCAAAGAAAGACAAGACTCCAACGATTGGTAAAGTATGCCAGCCATGCCCAAATACCCAAATGAGCTGTGATAGAAATCCACAGGATATTGAATAAATAGACCAATACGGGGTGTTCGGGCTTCAAAATCTTTTTGCAAAAAGGATAAAAGTGAAGTATGCCCCAGACAGCAAAGACACTAAGAAGAAATCCCATATTGAAAATATAGTAAGGGGCTACCATGAGAATTGCAACAACAGTCCCCGTCCATATTTGTACGGCATCGGCTCTCCTGTTCAAACTCTTATAAAGAAGCAGAAAAGCAATCATCACGAAAGCCCTTACCGTGGATGGAGAAGCCCCCGTAAGAAGTGTGTAGGAGAGCAGAAGCGGTAAAGCTATAAGATAACGATATGACCGGTGATGGTATTGGGGCAATAAATGTTTGAGCAGCCAGAGCAGACAAGAGGCAATAACGCCAAGATGAAATCCGCTTATAGCCAAGACGTGTGCCACTCCCGATGCTTCAAATGAACGGCGCACATCGTCATAGTCTTGATTTTTATACCCTAAGCATAATGCGTAGAAGAGAGAGCGTGACGATGGAGATAGTATCTCGCCAAGAGCCTTTTCCGTTCGGGAGATGATTTTCTCTCTGTAATTTTCAAGCCTATCCTTGATGCTCTCTCCGGCTTTTTCTTTTCCGGCAGCAACGATTTCAGACTTATCTAACCATGCGTACCGGAAATAGCCTTCCCCTTTGAGGTAGGTGTAGAAAGAGTTATTCTCCGGTGCATTCTTGCCAAAAAGATCGTGAGGAGAAGATAAAAGGGTTACGGCATCCCCTTTTATATATAAAGGTAAATCTGCCGAAGAGCTGCCTCTAACCGTTGCGTAGACTTTTCGAGGAAGAAAAATATTTTCCGAAAATGGCATCAAGGAGAGAGTGATTGCCCCTTTCCGGTTCAGCGTTCTTTCTGTGATGATATACTTACGACTCTGATCCCATCCCGACGGACTATTGATACGATAACCATAGAGTATGCCAAATGCCATCATAAGCACTGTCCACAGCAGTGCAACAATCCAAGGGGAAGCATACTTGAAAGCAAAAAGAAGATCCGGAGAGCGTTCTTCCCTATCCCAAGGAAAAGTACTCTCCGGATCTTTTTCTCTTCTACCCGATATTGAGCTAATATAAATCCCTGCCGTCAGTGCCACAAATGCAATGGCGGCTACAACCGGCAAAGAGACTCTTGAAGCGTAAAAGTAGACCCAAACGAGCGCAACAACCAGAGCCGATAGCAGGAAATACGCCGGTCTGGAAGCATATCTTGTCGGAGTCATCTGCTGTTCCGATACTTAGCAAGAGAGCAGTGTCTCTATTCTCTCCTCAGGATTCTCTGCCGCAAAGACATAATTCCCGGCAACTAAAACATCCACTCCACAAGAGATGAGTTGTGCTCCGGTCTTTTCATTGACTCCACCATCCACTTGGATAAGAGTATTCAGTTCTTGCGCATCTATCATCTCACGAAGCTCTTTGACCTTATCGTAAGTCCTTTCTATAAATTTCTGTCCTCCAAATCCCGGATTTACGGACATCAAAAGTACCATATCCGCTTCTCGGAGAATATCTTTCAGCAAAGCCACAGGTGTATGCGGATTCAGAGCAATACCCGCTTTCATCCCCTGTTCTTTGATTGCAGTAAGGGTTCGATGCAGATGCGAACAAGTCTCATAATGTACGGTGAGCATATCTGCTCCGGCACTCTTAAACACCGAAATGTATGGAGTGGGATCCACTATCATTAAGTGTACATCGAGAAACTTTGATGTCATACTCCTTACGGCTTTTACCACCGGGACTCCAAAGGAAATATTAGGAACAAAGACACCATCCATAATGTCCAAGTGCAACCATTCCGCTTTGCTTCTATTAAGCATGGCAACAACATCTGCCAGATGAAGAAAGTCCGCAGAAAGCAAAGAAGGAGATATTATACGTTTGCGATTCATAATATGTTTAGCATTTAGGTTTTTATCATCAATTATAAACAGATGGGAGATCTAATGCTTATCTCCATCTATTCGGATCACACGGATCACATCATTATGTTCTTTGAGTGTAACCATAAGGTCTTCCAATTGCGCCACATCCGAAACACGGATGGTCATCTGCCCTTCTGCCATTTCTCTATTGGCACGGAAGTTAATATCCCAAAGTTCGATACCTTTATCCTTGAGGGTTGTAAGGATGTTGAGCACAAAGAAATCTATATTGACGCCATATATACCCAAAGTTACTCTGAAAGGCGAATGCACATGCGCTCCCCACTCTACATTGACAATACGATTGCCGTGAGAAGCTTTTTGATTTATTGCCACCTGACAATATCTCTTGTGTATCACCACCTGATTGTGTTCATTCAGGATACCATGTACCTCTTCTCCCATTATGGGTCTGCAACATGAAGGGCGGATATAATTTCTGTACCCTTCCTGAGAAGTAAGGGTATAGGTCTCTTTAATTTTGCTAAGATCCATCGCCGGAGTAGTACGAAGAACCACCAATGGGTCGTGCGGATCCACAACTTCATCATTCTGATGTGCAACAATGCCATCCAATAGTTCGGTTGTAAGCTTTACCACTCCATGCGCTATATCTATAAGCATATCTTCAAAAGAGAGATAACCGGGAAGAGGAGATGCCTTGCACTTCTCCACAAGAGCTTTATCCTGATTGTTCTTCTCACAAAACTCTTGCAGAATTTCCCGTCCTTTCTTAATGTCGTTCTCTCTCTGCTTATTCAAGTATCGGATAATATGACGCTTCACGGAGGGATTGGTTACAAACTTCAACCAAGTCTCCTTGGGACGTGTCTTGGATGTGGTTATTACTTCAACCTGATCTCCATTGGAGAGACGATAGTCCAATCCCACCATTTCATGATTCACTTTTGCACCTATACAATGATCACCAAGCTCCGTATGTATAAGGTATGCGAAGTCAAGCACAGTAGAACCACGTGCGATACCTATCTGATCTCCTTTAGGAGTAAAGACCAGCATCTTTTCATTTGACATATGAAACATCATGTTCTCATAGTCGTCAGATGCGCTCGGTCCGGGATTGCTGAGAAGTTCTTTGACATTATTCAGTATCCGTTCCTCTACTTCGTCCACCTTGAAAGCTTCTGCCTTATAACGCCAATGGGCTGCAAGTCCTTTCTCAGCCATCTGGTGCATTTGTCTGGAGCGGATCTGTACCTCTATCCACTCGCCCGAAGGTCCCATTATGGTGATATGAAGTGCTCTGTAACCATTCTCTTTAGGACGTGTTACCCAGTCTCGGATACGATCATCTTTGAGTCTGAAATGAGAAGCTAACACCTGATATATTCTGAATATATCGGTATACTCTGTCTCCGGAGAGGTAGGAGTAAAAATGATACGTATGGCAAAAATATCGTAGATCTCGGAGAAAGGAACCTGCTTACTCTTCATCTTTCTCCAAATCGAGTAAACAGACTTGATGCGATAGTGCATCTCATAGTTTAGACCTATATTATTGAGGTCTTTCTTGAGAATGTTCTCACAAAGTAAGAAGAGGTCTTCCCTGCTCTGCTTGGTATTTTCGATATTTCGCTTTATCTCCGCATACTCTTCCGGGTGATCGTATTTCAGGGAGAGATCTTCAAACTCGGTTTTGATGTCGTACATTCCCAGACGTTCTGCCAAAGGAGAGTAAAACAGCCGTGTCTCTGCTGCAATTTTCGCCTGCTTCACTGCCGGCATACTGCTGAGCGTACGCATATTGTGAAGACGGTCAGCTATCTTGACCAAAATCACACGAATATCTTTATTGGCTGTAAGCAACAATCTGCGTATGTTCTCAAGCTGTGCCGAAGTATCCTGCGTAACCACATCGACGGATTTTGCCAATATCTCACCGGAAAGTTTGGTAAGACCATCCACGATTACCGCAATGGTAGGACCAAACATATCTTCAATATCTTTGATAGTGTACTCTGTATCTTCCACCACATCATGCAAAAGAGCAGCAGAGATACTCGTAGAGCCAAGACCTATTTCATTACAACAGATATCTGCAACGGCAATAGGATGTAAGATATAAGGTTCTCCGCTTTTTCGTTTAGCCCCGGCGTGTGCATCCTTAGCCAGCTGGAATGCCTTGACGATAACATCTGTACGTTTACGGTGATTACTATTCCGGTAATCTTGTATCAGCTTATCGAATGCTTTCTGGATAAGAATCTGACCTTCTTCTTCACTTATGATTTTTGTATCCTTTTTGGTCATGGCTCTGTACTCTATAGTTGTTAATAGAACAATAACAAATATAGCAATTCTTTAAGAATATACATCTTGTGTCAGCTTCCTGAAACGACGATGCAGCAACAATCCCAAAGCCGAGAGACTGACAGGGAAAGCCATCCAAACACCCAAGACTCCCAGTTCCAACTTTATGCCCAAAACGTACACTAAAGAGAGGGCAAGAAAAATATGGCAAAAGAGAGCGCAGACAGCCATATACTTAACATCTCTTATCCCCCTAAGAGCATTGGCATAGAGGATCTGCGTAAGGTCTCCAAACTGATAGACAATAACGGGAAATATGAGTAGTGAAACCGTAGAGACAATATCTATACTGTCTGTAAAGAGATAGCCGATATAGTTCCTTGTCAGGAGTAGGACAACCACCGTAACAAGAGCAAGAAAGATGAGCATATTGCGTCCGCCTTGAACCACTCGCCTCATCTCCGAGACGAGTCCTTCACCATAGTATTTACTCATGAGTATGGTTACGGCAGCCGAAAGACCATAAAAGATCATAAATCCGAGCGTAGAGATCACACTCATGATCTGATGCGCAGCCAAAGCGTTCGCACCCATCCATCCCACCATCACTACGGCAAGAGAGAAAGAAGCAGTCTCCATTCCCATCTGAGCCGCTGTGGAGATACCCAATCCGAACAAAGACTTCACATGCACGCGCTTCACCTGTCCTCTCTCCTTAGGTAATGATTCATAGAGCTTCACGAATGAACGCCCCTTGTAACAGACTACTCCGAGAGCAACAAGACAAAACAACCTCGCAATAAATGTCGCCAGACCTGCACCTGTAAGCCCAAGCTCCGGAAAGCCCAGCTTACCGTATATCAGCAGATAGTTCAGTACAATATTCAGTCCGTTGGACAAAAGCATTATGACCATAGGGGCAGACGGATTACCTGCTCCCTCCGCATACTGCTTGTAACCATTGAAAAGCATCAGCACCGGAATGGATGCCAGCTGTATAATATAGTATGGTACAATAAGCGGAATAAGCTCCTCCGGTTGGTTGAGAAGATCTATCCTCAGCAGCAGAAAGCCCATAACCAAAACCAGAAAGAGGGCAATGATAAGGTTGGCAAGCAGTGAGCTCTTCAACAGAGAGAGATGCTCGCCGTCTTTTCCGGTTACGGAGGTGGCGATCAGAGGAGAAAGCCCGTAAGAGAAACCCAGCCCGAAGATAAAGGCAAGGTTCATGAAGTTGTTTACGAAAGAGGCAGAAGCAAGCTCCGGAGTACCATAATGCCCGACCATCATATTATCTATGAAGCCGACAAGAATAAGACCGACCTGACCCAAAATGATAGGAAGGCCGAGCTTCAGGAGTGGTTTGTAATACGGATTTTGGAACCGACGACGGGAAAAAGACATCTGAATCTCTTGCAAATAACAGATACGACAACAGAACAAAAAAGAAGTAATCTCTTACTTCTTCTTTTTCTTCAATATCACCACCTTCTTGATGTAAACGGGCGACACCGGCTGATCTGCTCCGTCCGTCGAGACAGACTGTATCTTTTCTACCGTATTCATTCCCTTCACCACCTCTCCGAAGACCGTGTAATTTCCATCCAGATGCGGAGTGCCCCCCATCATTTTGTAGGCTTCTTTGATCTCATCTGTAAACGTTACGCCTTTGCTTGCTTCGTACCTTTTGAGATCCGAATCCAGATAACACTTACCCGTCACGATGTAAAACTGAAAAGAGGATGACTTCTTCTCCGGATTGACATCATCTCCGGTGCGAGCCGCCGCCAACGCTCCATATTTATGGAAATACTTCGGATACACTATCTCAGCCGGGAGAAGCTCCGAGTGTTTCTCTTCCAATCGTGTGGCGGAGAGGGAGTCTCCTTTGAGCACATTGCCGCCGGCTTGCACCATGAACTGCTTGATCACACGATGGAAAATGACCTTATCGTATGCCTTTTCCCGCACGAGACGGATGAAGTTGTCCCTATGCAAAGGCGTCTCATCGTACAGACGCACCTCCACACTTCCCTTATTGGTTACGATCTTCACATAAGTGGCTGTATCTTGCGGTGCATCAGTGGCAAAAGCGAGACCGGATAGCGATAAAAACGCAACAATGGCGCAAAGTATTTTTCGAGACATAATCTTAATCTTTTTAATCGAGACATCGCGACCTTCCGTGTGGGGGTGCTTTATCTCCAAAACCAAACTTCGTCGCAAAGATACCAAAACAGACTCAATAAGAGCCTCTTCCCTGCCGTTGCGGGAAGAAAAATCTTCTCGAATATCGGGAGAAAAGCAATAAAAATCACCATTTCTTGCGATTGTGAGCCGTCGTCGGATTCGATACATTTGCAGATATTTCACACAACCGACATTCACAATCATGGACCTCTCCTTCTTCACAACACTAAAGCCCGGCTGGCTCAACACATGGATTCTCTCACTGGGAGCGCTGCTCGTACAGTTCGTATGGATGGCACTTTTCCGCGAAGGAGGCAGGCGGGCGGTGGACACCTCCTGGTACACAGCCAAAGACAAAATCAACGCCTCCGTCAGCACCTCATTGCAGATCCTCCTGATCCTGCTCTCGATCTTCGTCCCCTTCAAGTGGGGCACGGCATGGTTCACGGTCGGCATCATCGTCTTCTCCGTCTCCTTGCTCGCCTCGATATACGCCTATCACAGCTACGCCGCAGGCGAACCGGGAAAAACCATCAGGGGCGGACTCTACCGCCGGTCTCGCAACCCGATGTACTTCTTCTTCTTTCTTTCGATGTTCGGGCTCTGCATCGCCTCGGCATCTTTATGGATGCTGCTCGTGATGGTACCGTTTGCCATCTCGACCCACCTGACCGTCTTGGGAGAAGAGCGTTACTGTGCAGAGACTTACGGCGAAGAATACCTCCGATACAAAGCAAATACGCCGCGATACTTCCTATTCTTCTGACAGCAGACGCAGGCACGTCCCCGGTCATTTCCGTATAACAAAGATCCCGATGCAGGCACTCTTCGCATCGGGATCTTTTTGCTTTTCGGAAGACACCTCCGCCGAGATGGAGAAAAAAATGATTCGGAGAAGGAGAAAAAGCAGTAGAAAAAACCTTTTTTATTACCGTGCAAAAAGTAAGAAATAATCGGGGAAAAACGCATATCCTAATTACCAATTCTATATTTCACGGCGAGAAACCAATATTTCACGGCGAGAAACCAATATTTCACGGCGAGAAACCAATATTTCGCGGCGAGAAATATAGAATTGATAAATAAGAACAGAACTTTTACTCGGCTGCTTTTCAGTTTCAGGTCATTGGGAACAGAACTTTTACTCGGCTGCTTTTCAGCCTCCGATCATCGGGAACAGAACTTTTACTCGGCTGCTTTTCAGTTTCAGGTCATTGGAAACAGAACTTTTACTCGGCTGCTTTTCAGCCTCCGATCATCGGGAACAGAACTTTTACTCGGCTGCTTTTCAGCCTCCGATCATC